>NZ_LR213932.1 GCF_900659865.1 Hyella patelloides LEGE 07179 | reverse complement strand
CTTTATAACAAACCTTTTTGCTTCTGGCAGAAGTTTTTGGCAGGGCTTTTCAAATTACCTGGTAATTTGAAACCTGAAACTCATTTTAACTCAGTTTTGCTGATATTTTAGATGCGTTTGCCCTGGATAGTTAAAACTATCCTGGCTAAACGTATCGTGCCTTATATCCCTGCCCTAAAGGAAACAGGGCTTTACGGCACTAAACGGTAAGTGGTCAATGATAAACGATAATTATTTATAAATGTTCACTGATAAACTCTTCCTTTCCAAAATCCTCCTTTACCCCGAAGATGTTTAATAGCAGAATCAATAGTCATTAAACCATACAAAAAAGCGACTCCACTTAAGCAAAAACTCCATAAAGGGAAAAGTCGGTAAAGCTTAATAGTCGGGAAGTAAGCCAAACTCATGATTATCCAGGTAATTAGACCAATAATTGCCACTGGCATATTTTGAGTTACGATTCCCCAGATTACAGCTAATAGTGGAACTAAATAGACCAAAGCCATTCCTAAAATAGTTCCCATTAGTAATAGCCAAGAATAATTAAGTTGATTAAATGCAGTTCTTGCTACCATATCCCAGATAGATTTTAAGGAATCATAAGGACGCAAACTAATAGTTTTTTCGGTTAATCCGAGCCAAATTTTTCCTTGATTGGATTTAACTTTTCTGGCTAAAGTACAATCATCAATTAAAGAATTTTTAAGACTAGCAATTCCGCCAATTCGATCTAAAGTATCAGCTTTAATGAGAATGCATCCTCCTGCTGCTGCTGCTACAAAACTCTGCGAATTATTGGCTAATTTAAAGGGATAAAGTTTTTGAAAGAAAAAAACAAACGCAGGAATTAATAGCTTTTCCCAAAAACTTTGACATCGAAGTAAAACCATTAAAGAAACTAAATCTAAGTTTTCTGTTTCTGCTTTAGTAATTAATTCTGTCAAGTTAGAACTATGGTGTTGAATATCAGCATCAGTTAATAAAATATAATCTGGTGCTAAGGCTTGTTGTTTGGCATAATCAATTCCTTGTTTTAATGCCCACAATTTACCTTTCCACTCTTCAGGTAGAGGGTGACCTAAAATTAAATTAAATTGCTGATTTTTTTTAAATTGATTTGCTGTTTCTTGAGCTATTTTTGCGGTGTCATCGCAGCTATTATCATCTACTAAAACTACTGATAATTTACCAGGATAATCTTGCTGGAAAATCGACCCCAAACTATCAGCTATAACATCGGCTTCATCTCTTGCAGGAATGACTGCCCAAATATTAGGATAAGACTCTAATTTTTTCTCATTGGGAGATAATCGAACGCCAAGCCAAAACTGACCCCAGAATAATAATAAACCTAACCAAATTAAAAGAGAAGCGATCGCGATAAAAATCATCAAACTAATCTAATTGTGTGTCAGGGGTATTGTCAGGTTAAACAAAGAAAAAAACAAGTTCTCATGTCCTATTTCATTTATTTGACAACACATTAATATTTGTCGAGCCACTGATTATAAGGATGTTTTGCCAAATTAGAATTAAAATATTTAGGATCGCTTACTTGTTTATCTATCCACTCTGGTAAAGTTATTTTCTGATCTTCACTGGCTAACTCTACCTCGGCAATAATCAATCCTGCATTTTCGCCTAAAAACTCATCCACTTCCCATAATAAATTCCCGTAGGGTATTTTATATCGAATCTTCTCAATTAAAGGGCGATCGCATAAAGTTTTTAACATCTCTTCTGCATCTTCTAGGGGAATGGGATACTCAAATTCTGAGCGCACTATACCAATACTTTCTCCCTTAATAGTCAAATAGCCTTGATTCCCAAAAACTCTTACTCTAACGGTTGGTTTTCCCACCGTTGCAATGTAACCTTGGCGATAGACAACTCCTTCAGCAAGGTTTTTCCACTGGTTTCCTTTAACCAAATATTTCCGCTCGATTTCTTTACTCATCATTACTTAAGTAAGTAGTTCCACTTTATTAAACACGAAATCGTGAAGTTAAGTATAGGTTATGGGATGTGGGAAAGATACATCGCCAATTTTTTGAGGAAAGAAATGCTTAAATTGGGGAAAAGTAGAGACGAACCAGGTCACATCCCTACTAACAACCAAACAATAACAAAAATACTGATAAATGGTAAATGACTTAAAGTTCCTCAATTTCTACGACTCTTTTTAGAGGAATGCGCTGACTTTCTTCCTGGGGTAATAAGATAGGCTCTTTTTCTTTTTCTTTGACTTTATTTGGTAATAATACTGGTAGAGGTTCTTGCTCATCAATCCAGTAACTAGCTACAGGTAGAGTATGTTCTAAATCTTCCAATAAGCGAGGAATTATCATTAATGAGTGAAAATCACCAATTCTTTCGGCTTCTTGTATTCCAACATCGATCGCTATTGCTACATTCGCTACAGAGCCTCTTATGATAGCAGTACACAAGCCATCACCTATTTTTTCATAAGAAGCTAGCTGTACGTCGGCCGATTTTAACATAGCATCTGCTGCACCTACCATGGCAGGGAAACCTCTAGTTTCAAGTAACCCAATGGAGCGATTACTCAAACGACTGTAACCTCGACGTTTTTGGACTAATTCTGCTAGATGAGAACCTATAGGAAACACGACTTCTAAATTAGGCATTGGGCGAGCTATTACAGACTTAGAAACCAATTGACCGAACTTTTCGGCTGTTTTTGCCCCTTCTTCCACCGCTAAACGAACATCTGCGATATTTCCTCTCACGACAGCAGTACATAAACCGCTACCTACTTTTTCGTAGCCCACCATAGTGACTTCAGCCGATTTGAGCATAGCATCTGCTGCACCGACAATAGCGGGGAAACTTTGTGTAGAGACTAAACCCAAAGCCGTATCTTTGAAGGGATTTTCTCGTGTAAAATCTATTTGTCTTTTTCCTCTTGATGTCCGCAAGTCCAGATTAGCCATTGAGTTATATTCTCTACAAATTTAATTTGCTGCGATGTTATTGAATTACCTAATAGATATTTTATTAGATAGATTCGGTATAGAGACAAATTTATCAATACAATAGCACTTTTATTTAGCTACAAAAGTTTGGACTATCTTATCTCAGAGTTTATTTAAAGTTATGGCTCTTCCAATGTCTAAAAAATAATGGATTTCGGAAAAAAGCGATCGCAAAAATCTCGAAAATTCTTTTGTAATCGCATAAATTGATACTATTCTTAATTTAATTTCATATAAATGTTGAAAATATCTTAAGATTAAACACATGGGAAAGTTAGTTTTCTTAAGACTTAGTACCTATAAATTAAAAATAGATTAGGAGGATATCTATGGCTCTCGTCCCTATGAGACTGCTTTTAGATCACGCAGCAGAAAATGGTTATGGCATTCCTGCGTTTAATGTAAATAACTTAGAACAGATTTTAGCAATTATGGAAGCTGCTGATGAGACAGACAGCCCCGTAATTCTACAAGCTTCTCGCGGTGCGCGTAAATATGCTGGAGAGAACTTCCTCCGCCACTTAATCTTGGGAGCAGTGGAAACTTATCCCCATATTCCCATTGCTATGCACCAAGACCACGGTAACAGTCCTGCAACTTGCTATTCTGCGATTCGCAATGGCTTTACTAGCGTTATGATGGATGGTTCTTTAGGAGAGGATGCTAAAACTCCCGCTAGCTTTGAATACAACGTTGATGTAACTGCCAAAGTTGTTGAAGTTGCTCACGCTGTTGGTGCTTCCGTTGAAGGAGAACTCGGTTGTTTAGGTTCTTTAGAAACTGGTCAAGGTGAAGCAGAAGATGGTCACGGTTTTGAAGGTACTCTTAGCAAAGACCAACTGTTAACCGACCCCGATGAAGCAGTAGAATTCGTAGAGCGTACTCAAGTAGATGCTTTAGCAGTTGCTATCGGTACTAGCCACGGTGCTTATAAATTCACGCGAAAACCTACTGGTGAAATTCTGGCTATTAGCCGTATTGAAGAAATTCACAGCCGTCTACCTAACACTCACTTGGTTATGCACGGTTCTTCTTCCGTACCTCAAAAATGGTTAGATTTGATCAATGAGTACGGTGGTAAAATTCCTGAAACTTACGGTGTGCCTGTAGAAGAAATCCAAAAAGGTATTAAGTCTGGTGTTCGTAAAGTAAATATCGACACTGACAACCGTTTAGCTATTACTGCTGCAATTCGTGAAGCTGGTGCTCAAGACCCCTCTAACTTTGACCCCCGCCACTTCATGAAACCTTCTATGAAGTACATGAAACAAGTTTGCTCTGACCGCTATCAAAGTTTCTGGTGTGCTGGTAATGCAAGCAAAATCAAACAAATAGCTTTGGATAATTTTGCTGCTAAGTATGCTAGTGGAGAATTAGCTGCAAGCACCAAGAAAACTGCTGCTGTATAGGTTTCTTTACGAGCAAATATTGTTTAAAATTCGAGATACTCGAATTATTCTGGGTAGTGATTTTGGTAACTACCCAATTTTTTTGTGTTGTTTTTCAAGAACTAGGGATAAGTTACCATATATTTGAGGTAATTAGTACTATAGGTATACTGGACTAATATGGCGCGTTCTATTGGGCAAATTCAACGAGAGTTAGATAAGATCAAAGAAACTGTAGCTGAAGCAGCACAAGAACTTGAAACACTCTATGATAAGTATATTTCTTGTTTAAATGAGTCAGCGCAGAAGCAATTAGTATTAGCTGGTTATCAACTTTGCACTCAGATCTATCCTGAAGCATTTGTTGCGATACCTCTTAGTCAACGTCAAAAGCTGCAACAAACCCTACGTCAATTGGGGAAACAGATGCAACCCTTATTGACTCAAAAGCCTACAGCAGAAGATTTAAGCCAAGAACAAGCAGATTTGAATCTAATTGCAGAAATGCTCAAAAATTTGCCTTTAGGTCGTTCCGACAATAGCGACCAAGGATCAACAAAGCCATCAAATTCAGAGCAAAATAGGGATGAATCTGCTTTAGACAAGAATCTAGAATCTGTGACAGCTATTATGATGGACGAAGAAGAAGAAGATGATGATGATGATGAGTTAATAGTTGAAGAGATTCAAGAATTTAGCTTTGAAAAGTTACAAAGTTTAGCCGATCGAGAACCAGATACTAATAAAATCAAAGAGATAGATCTGAGTAATCCTCATCATTTAATGTTGTGGCAGAAAAAAATTGAAAACACAATCAGAAAAACTTTAGACGATACATCAAGAAAAGCTAATAAGTATCTACAAGAGTTTAGCATTATACCTGGTCGTTTACCTTCTAAAGTCATAGATGTAGCACTACAAGCAGGAGATAGCCATTCTGGGAATGGTAAATTGCGTAAAGTTCCGAATATTCTTAATCTGGTAATAGAGACTGATAAAGGACAAAAAGCTAAAAAACCTAGTAGTGCTGCTACTCAGATTAGTCTTTTACGCTTGCGTTTATCAGAGATTGAATTTGCTGATGCACAATTAAGCAGTCAAAGAAATCAAATTCGGACGGTACTCAAAAAGGTTCAACAGTTAGGAAACATATATCAAGGAAAACAACATGAGTATGCTATTGCAGAGGCGGATGCTGCTTGGCGTTCCAGTTGGTATGAAGACTAACTTTAAGGGATGAAGGATGAGGAAGGTTGGTTGTCAGTGGTTAGTTGTTAGTGGTTAATTTTTGCTACCTGCTGAGTGATTGATTATTATTTACTGATAACTGATAATTGATAACTGATGAGATGAATGAAGAGTGGGATTGGGTTAGGTTACAGAAGGCTTTGGCGATTGAAGCGGAGCGTGGCTATAGTGACTTGATAGGGAAACAGTATCGTTTTAGTGAGTTTCTCTGTCTTAGTTTGGGTAAACCTCCAAAATTGATTCCTCATACAGAACGTTCTCGTTGGCAAGATTTAGCTCAAAAGTTTGCTAATTATGGTCAGTTAAGTTCTAGTCAGAGAACTAATTTAGTTACTAGTACTCGTAATTTTCTGCATCAACAAAAAAAATTGGTTAATGATGCGGTTAATCCTCCTCAGCCTAAAACTCCTCGTACATCTCCTGTCAGTGTTGCTAGTAAGGCTCGTAATTATTATGCTCGTCAAGATGTTAGCTTAGACCAGGCTCTTTATCAAGTGATTGATATTGGGCGTAGAAGTAGTTATTTAGAACGTTTAGGACTCTATACTGTCAGGGATTTACTGTTTTATTACCCTAGAGATCATTTAGATTACGCCCGTCAAGTACAAATTTGTCATCTTGAACCAGGGGAAACAGCGACAATTATCGGGACAGTCAAAAGCTGTAAGTGTTTTAATAGTCCAAAAAATAAGAAGTTAACTATTTTTCAGTTAGTATTGCGCGACCCTACAGGACGAATTACGCTGAGTAATTTCTTCAGTGGAAACCGTTTTGCTCATCGGGGTTGGCAAGAAAGTTATAAAGGAAAGTATCCTGTAGGTTCTGTGGTAGCTGCTTCGGGATTGGTTAAACAGAATAAGTATGGTTTGACTTTAGATAAGCCTGAAATAGAGGTTTTAGATAGTGCTGGGGGTAGTATTGAATCAATTAAAGTAGGGCGTATTTTGCCTGTTTATGCCTTAAGTGAGGGTGTTCCCGCAGATACAGTGAGAAAAGCGATTATTGCGGTGCTTCCTGCGACTAAGCAATTAAAAGACCCTTTACCTAGCGTAATTCGGGAACAATATGGTTTAATTAGATTACAAAATGCGATCGCGAATGTCCATTTTCCTGAGAATCAAGATATTCTGGGTCATGCTCAACGCCGATTAGTGTTCGATGAGTTTTTCTATCTGCAATTGGGTTTTTTACAACGTCGGCGCAAATTACAGAAAAATCAAGTTAGTGCTAGTTTTGCTCCTGAAGGGGAATTAATCGCAGAGTTTCAGAAATTATTACCTTTTAAGTTAACCAATGCTCAACAACGGGTAGTTAATGAAATTACCCAAGATTTACATTCTTCTACTCCCATGAATCGTTTAGTACAGGGGGATGTCGGCGCAGGTAAAACTGTGGTAGCCGTATTTGCTATCTTGGCTGCTATTCAATCGGGTTATCAAGCTGCGTTAATGGCTCCTACAGAGGTATTAGCAGAACAACATTATCGTAAGTTAATTGGTTGGTTTAATTTACTCCATCTTCCTGTGGAATTACTAACTGGTTCAACTAAAACCGCTAAACGTAGGGAAATTCATAGCCAGTTACAAACAGGAGAATTACCCCTATTAGTAGGTACTCATGCGTTAATTCAAGACCCTGTTAAGTTTCAGCGTTTAGGCTTGGTGGTGATTGATGAACAGCATCGCTTCGGGGTGCAACAGCGAGCTAGTTTACTAGCAAAAGGACAGTCTCCCCATGTTTTGAGTATGACTGCAACTCCTATCCCTCGTACGTTGGCTCTAACCCTCCACGGAGACTTGGATGTCAGCCAAATAGATGAATTACCCCCAGGAAGACAACCCATTGAAACGAAATCAAAAACGGTCGCGACCGTAGTAAAGTATACGATCTGATTCGTCGAGAAATTGCCCAAGAAAGACAGGCTTACATTATCTTCCCCTTGGTAGAAGAATCAGAAAAACTAGATGTCAAGGCTGCGGTGGAAGAACACAAACGACTCTCGGAGGTAATTTTCCCTGAGTTTCAGATTGGCTTATTGCATGGGCGCATGAGTTCGGCGGATAAAGATGCTGCTTTGACTGCTTTTCGGGATAATGAAACCCAAATTATTGTTTCTACTACCGTTATTGAAGTAGGTGTAGATGTCCCTAACGCTACAGTAATGTTAATTGAGAATGCCGAACGTTTTGGTTTATCCCAACTTCACCAGTTACGAGGACGAGTCGGTAGAGGACAACACAAATCTTTTTGTTTTTTAATGAGTAGTAGTAAAAGTACTGAGGCCAAACAACGCTTAGGAGTTTTAGAACAGTCTCAAGACGGCTTTTTTATCTCGGAAATGGATATGCGTTTCCGAGGGCCTGGTGCAGTTTTAGGCACTAGACAATCAGGTATACCAGACTTTGCTTTGGCTAATTTATTAGAAGATCAAGAAGTCTTAACTCTCGCTAGAGATGCAGCCGAAAAAATCATTTTAGCCGATCCCGATCTAGCTAATTTACCTGGTTTGAAGCAAGAGTTAGCTATTAGGTATCAAAAGCTGTTGGGGGGTAATATTCTCAATTAAGGGAATTCTCAACTAGAGTTTATCAGAGTGAGTGCCAGAAGTCTTGATTCCCACTCCCTAATCCCTACTCCCTTGAAGTCGATCGAGCGCAATTGTGGTGGAGTTTTGCAACTAGAAGTTTAAAAGAATTACTATTTAAATAGTCAATATCTTGGTTATCTATCTATTTTAGACATTGGTTCAGGACGAGAGATTTTAAAAGTTTTGAGTAATCAAGTGAATAAAAATTAATCGTTAACGTTATAGTAACTTTAATTGTTGAGTGAGGAGAAACCATGTTGCGAGCGCGCGCACTTAGAGAAGGTTCAGTAGGATTACTTGTAGTCGCAGGAATCTTATTATTTGGCGGAATTGCTTTGTGGTTGCGAGGAATTAGATTAGGAGAAAGCAACTATAAAATTAGTGCCGAATTTCCCAATGTTAATGGAATGCAAGCAGGAGACGCAGTAAGATATCGAGGGCTAAGAGTTGGCAGAATTCAAGATATTGTCCCAGGAACTAATGGTGTTGAAGTTATTATGGAGATTGACTCGTCTAAGCTACTGATTCCTAAAGATGTCACTATAAAAACCAGTAGTTCTGGCTTAATTGGTGAAACCTTTATCGATATTAGACCTCCAGAAACGGAGGTGACGTTTGAAAATCCCACAATGACTCCTTTTGGCGAAAATTGCGATCGCGAGTTAGTGCTTTGTGATGGTGAAAAACTTACAGGTATCTCAGGGATCACCATTGATGATTTATTCCCTTTAATGTACCAATTAACTTCTCGTTTGTCAGAAAATCCTGAATTATTTGATAATGTTAGTGCTGCTGCGAAAAATTCTGCTGTAGCTGCTTCAGAAATTGGTAAATTAAGCCAAGATATGTCTGCTTTGGTGATCGATGTCCAATCGGAATTAGATAGCTTTACTGATGCTGCTAAGGCGGTTTCTACGGTTGCAGGAGATGCTTCAGGTCAAATTAATACTACTGCTTTAAAATATCAGGAAACTGCGGAAAAATTAGGGCAATTAGTTGATAACGTTAATTTATTAGTCAATCAAAATCGGGAAAATCTGATTGTTACTTTAGATAGTATTGGCAAAACTAGCGATCGCTTACAGGGTTTGATTGTTAATTTAGATGCAGCAGTTGCTGAGACAGATACGAAACAATTAGCAGCTAATTTAGAAACCCTCACCGCTAATGCTGCGGATGCATCGGCAAATCTCAAAGAAATTTCGGAAACCTTTGCCGACCCCAATAGTGTTGTTACTTTACAGCAAACCCTTGATTCTGCTAGAGTCACTTTTGCTAATGCTCAAAAAATTACTTCCGATCTAGAAGAAGTAACAGGCGATCCTTCTTTTCGGAATAATGTCCGTAATTTAGTTAATGGATTAAGTAGTTTAGTCTCTTTTACAGAAACATTAGAAAAACAAATTTATACAGATCGGGTTTTTCAAGATGTACAACAATTTTCTGCCACTAATTCTAATTTAGAAGATTGGGAAAAATCAATTCTTAAACTACAAAAGCCGACTAAATAGAGCTTGCGAAAACAGTTGTTTGTTAAACTTATTCCATGCATAAATTAAGTGGGATAAGCTGAGTTATTGTGAATTTTTGACTTAAGTTCGTATTGTTATTGTTATTAAGCACTAACTTTTCTTCTAGGATCGAATTGCTTGAGCCAGTTGTAAGTAAGCACTCTCAAAGGAGGGGGTAACAAGACAATTACTAGCTGTTTGGTAATGGCAATATAGGCAATAGGGGATGCTTTTACTTGCCAACAACCACGCCAACCAATACGAACATGAACCAATGCTACTTTCCAATTATTACGTTGTAGAGTGTTATCAGTAAAGCGATATTTAATTAAAGGTTGGGGAAGATTAGCCAATTTAAGTCCTGCTTTGGCACAACGAAACCAAAGATCGTAATCTTGGCGTTTGGGGAGTTTTTGGGAATAAGAGCCTACTTTCTGGATAGATGCTTTATTAAGTACAACAGTGCCGTGGATAAAAGGATTTGTCCAAATAAGTTTTCTAATTTGTTGGTGGGTGGTAGGAACTTTTCTGTCGCTAATAAATTGACCATCGCGATCGATATCGATCGCACATCCCCCTAAAATACTAGTATCAGGATTAGCCTGTACGTAGTTAAGTTGCAATTCTAATCGATTCGCTAAGGCAATATCATCAGCATCCATTCTGGCTATCCAAGGAGATTGGGCGATTGCTACTCCTTGAGCGAGATTAAAACCTAAACCACGGTTGGTTTCATTGGCGATCAGTTTGATTCGAGAATCTTGTGAAGCGTATTGTTGCAGAATTGCACTGCTACCGTCTGTAGAAGCGTCGTCAAAAATTAAAAATTCAAAATCGGTCAAGGTTTGGTTTAAGACACTCTCTACTGCATCTTGGAGATAGGGTAGATCGTTATAGACGCTCATTAAAACTGTAACAGGTGTTGTCATATGTTTGTTAGTAGTTAGTCCCGTCAAGCGGAATAATATGGTTGATTATTTGTCCACAGATGCACACAGATGAACGCAGATAATTTTTTATTGGTTGTTTTGTATCCCCGTCACCGAGTCTTTGAGTTTTCCCATTCTATATCTCCTCCAACTTCCTTGATTTTCTTCTTGCTCCTTATTTTTCATACTCCATTGTTTACCAAAGAGCTAACATTTAAGATATAACTCATGCGGTATCCTTCATGGGTAGCATCAACAGAAACCCAATTACCATCGGGACTCCAACGAGGATGAAGATCGCAACGCGCATCTGCGGAATATTTTAAAGGAGCAAGAAAGCTAGCAATTTCCGTAGATTTTCCTGTAGCCATTTCGTAAAGTAATAGGTGTTGTTGTCTGGCTTTATCTGGATATGAATCGGTGAGAATCCAGCGTCTATCAGGAGAAAATGAAGGATGTCCGTCTCCATAAATATCTAATATATCTTGCCCAATAATTTGTTTTTCTGAAGTAACAACGTTGATTAAGTAATAATGATCGCCCTTCTCTTCTGTTCTTGCCCAAGCTAGTAAATGTTCTTCATCTTGCCAACTATAATGGGATACCATCCGATCGTCTAACAATAATTTAAGATTACCCTCACTATCTGCGTTGTAGAGGCGGGAAAATTTTCCTTGAGAGCCTAACCAACGATGCATAAAGACATATCTACTGCCTTGGGGAGAATACATTATATGGTTAACTTTATGTTGGCAATCAGCCATTTCAGGACGGGGTTGATGGTTAATGAGGCTTTCTATAGTAATAATTAATTCAGTTAAACCAGATTCTAAATCAACGCGCCAAATACCATCTTCGGAATAGGGTAAATCACTGGCAAAATTATTAGCAGTTACAGAATAACCATACTCAGGACGCATCGTATCTAAGCGTTTATAGTTGAGGCTGAGGGCTTCTTTTCTATCAGGATGTAGAGTCTGAATTGGTAAAGGAATGATTTTTTCAGTTTTATCCCCTAAATTAATCGCTCTAGCTACTAAATCCCCCGCTACAAGATCGTTAAAAATGATAGTTTGATTGTCTAACCACTGCACCATACTACCTTGTTGAGAACTCCAGGTTTTGGTTTTAGCGATCGCATTTACTGTTTTTTGCTCGCGATTATAGACAACAATTTCTAACTGATTTCCTCTAAAACGATGGTACACCAGTTTAGTCATATCAGTTGACCAAGGTGACTTATCGTAATAGCCAAAAAATAATTCTTCTGTAGTTGGGATGGTTGCGCTCCACTGGGAGGGAGTGGCAATTGTCACGTCAGGATGGAGAGCTATGGTAAAATTGCGATCGCCATAGTACCAATAATTAAAATACTGATAAGCTGTCTTAGCTGTTTGTTTGATTTGAGGGAAATTATCCAGAGTTTGAGCAAGCTTGCGCTCTAATGGGTTATAAGATTTCACAATTGCCGATCGTTAACTGGGACTATTATATTATTTATGATGTTATTTACAGTGGGTGTATTTGATTCATTTTGACGAAGTAAACATAAGCTTTGTTATGGAATAAATATATTTTTTGATTGTCAGAATTCATCAGTTTTCTCATATACAGTAGAGCATTTTCTGTTCCTTCCAAGGGAACATCTTGAATATCAGGAAGAGTTTCAAGAGAATCGGCTTTAATGAGCCGAATCGTCCTCATGGTGATAAGTGTTTGGTTACTGTTGCTGGTTTGATGTGCTTGGCTGGCTGCGGTCAGAGTATCGTTTATATAGTCTTCGGGTTGACCGCCCAACTTTTTTGCCGAAGAGACGCTGATTAAAGTATTTTCGGTTCGTTAATCATTAGTTTGTAAGATAAGAGAAGCTTTCCAGAAATCCTGACGATGAAACCTCTCTCTTCTTTTCTATTTTTAAACATCTTTTTGAAGATCATCTCTACTACTGCTACTGTCGCCCAGGTAACAGTAGACGACACAACTTCGACAACTGTTACTCCTACCGATACAGGAGTACAAATAGACAATGGGGATAGTGCTGAAGGGAACTTGTTTCATAGCTTTGAGCAGTTTTCTATTCCTACGGGAAGTGAGGCTTTTTTTAATAACGCTGAGAATATAGTCAACATTTTTTCTCGCGTTACAGGAGGCAATATCTCCAATATTGATGGTTTAATTCGTGCCAATGGTACAGCTAATTTATTTTTAATTAATCCTGCGGGGATTGTCTTGGGCGAGGGTGCAAGATTACAACTAGGTGGTTCATTTTATGGCAGTACTGCCGATAGTATTGTGTTCGGTAATGGTGAATTTAGCGCGACAGATTTAGATAATCCGCCTTTAATAACGATCAATGCCCCTATTGGTTTAGGTTTCAGAGACAATCCAGGAGAAATTACTGTCAGAGGAGATGGACTAGGAGCCAGAAGTAATAATGATTTAATCGATACAGAAAATGCTTTAAGAGTTAATTCTAGTTCCACTTTAGGTTTAGTTGGTGGCAATCTTAATCTAGAAGGTGCAACCCTCAAAACCGATGGCGGAAGAATTGAACTAGGAAGTGTAGCAGGTAACGGACAAGTTAGTCTGACTCCCAGAGAGCAAGGTTTTGGTTTGGAATATGAAAGTGTAGAAAACTGGGGTGATGTTCAACTATCTGAAAGCGCAACAGTTGATGCTAGTGGTTTGGTGAGTGGGGATATTCGAGTCGAGGGAAACAGTATTACTCTGACAGAAGGTTCACAAATTGAAGCTAGTACTCTGAGTAATCTGCCAAGCCTAGAAACTCCAGGAATGATTGAGATTAATGCTACTGATACCATAAACATTGATGGGGAAAATTCACAAGGCTTTTCCAGTGGTGCTTTTAGCCAAGTAAATCCAGAAGCAGAGGGAGATGCAAGGGGTGTCACCATTACTACTGGTAATCTCAATCTGACCAATGGGGCAGTAGTTGATGCTAGTACAGAAGGTCGAGGCAATGCTGGTTCGGTGGAAATTACCGCCAGCGATACCGTTACGATTGATGGTGCAGATTCACAAGGTTTTCCTAGTGGTGCTTTTAGTCGAGTGAATTCAGAAGCAGAGGGAGATGCAGGGGGGGTCACCATTACTACTGGTAATCTCAATTTGACCAATGGGGCAGTAGTTGATGCTAGTACAGAAGGTCGAGGCAATGCTGGTTCGGTGGAAATTACCGCCAGCGATACCGTTACGATTGATGGTGCAGATTCACAAGGTTTTCCTAGTGGTGTTGGCAGTATAGAGGATGAAACAGCCCTAGGAGATGCAGGGGGTATCACCATTACTACTGGTAATCTCACTCTGACCAATGGGGGAATAGTTGATGCTAGTGCTTTTGGTCGAGGAAATGCTGGTCTTCTAACAGTACGAGCAAATTCAGTTAGTTTAGACAACAATGCCACAATTGATGCTTCAACTTCATCTGGAATAGGTGGCAGCATCAACTTGCAAATTGCCGAAGATTTAACCTTAAGCAATAATAGCTTAATTGCTGTTGGTGCTTTTGATGAAGCTAACGGAGGTAATTTAGATATTAATGCCAGGTTTATTATTGCATTCTTGGGTAATGGTGCTAATAACGATATCATCGCTGGTGCCGACCAGGGACAAGTTGGCAATATTAATATTACTGCTCAAGGACTTTTTGGGATTCAACAACGTCCTCCAAATCCTGCAACCAATGATATTGATGCTAGTTCTGATTTTGGGTTAGATGGTACTATTGCCATCGAAACTGCTGATAATAGTCCTCTTCGCGAAATCGCAGAATTATCTAGTAATGTCTTCTCTACGGAAATTATTGCTGCTTCTAATATTTGTTCCGTCTCAGAGATGGACAAAGTATCCAATTTTATTGTCAAAGGAAAAGGTGGCGTTATGCCAGAACCGACAGAAGCCTTGTATGGTGATGCGTTAATTATTGATGAAGAATTAGCAACATCAAACTTCTCCCAAACTGATAATCATGTTGAAAGTTCCTCTGAATCTCCTCTAGACAATGACTCTACTGACAACTCAAATTTTAACGCTCATGACATTCGAGCCGATGTTCAACCAGTTGCTTACAAAGATAATGGTGAACCAGTTTATCTGGCTAGGGGACTCATCAAACAAGAAGATGGCACAGTAATTTTAACTGCTCTACCTACTGCTTCGGCTCAATCTCGTACTCTTGAAAATCCTTATGATTGTAGTCAGTAAATATTAATTGGTCTGAAGCTTTAATTTGCTCTTTTGTACTATTTATCCTACTCCTAACTCACGGTTCGCTCAATTTAAAAATGGTCGAGCAAATAAAGACGATGAAATCAAGTCACAGTAATAATTAGAGCGATTGGAGTCAATTAGGAACTAGCTGGGGAACAAGATAAATCGATTCAGGAATGTTCATCAAATTTAAAATTTGTCTTTGAAGGGAATTCAGAGAACTGATTTCAGTAGAGCCATCAGGATAA
>NZ_LR213931.1 GCF_900659865.1 Hyella patelloides LEGE 07179 | reverse complement strand
TTTTTGTACCTATTTAATGATTAGTTTAAATACTCAAGTTTTTTTGTCTTTAAACTCTTCTAGCCTCACCGAATCTGAAGCACCTCAACCCAATATTGATTGGACTTCTCATCCACAATGGAATCATCAAATAGGATGGAAGTATGTCTTAAATAATGTCCGTCTTCTGATTCAACCAAGCCTTCTTTTATGGTTAATTTTTCCCTGGCTAGAGATATTTCCTAATTCTTCTTTATTACTAGGATTACATAACTTAATTGATAGCATTAATCAATTTCCCACACTGCTTCTTTCTGGATAAATCACCTTATTTCGTAATCTTTTAATTCGGAAAGTGACAGAAGAGGGATAAATAGGAGGTCGCCAGCACCTAGGCAAAACACTACTAAAGCTAAGTGCTGGCATTTTAATAATATTATGACAACAGCAAAATCACAAGCAAAATGGCGCGATCGCGTAGCCCAAGGATTAGTAGAAAAAAATCTACTTTGTCCAGTATGCAATAAACCTTGTAGAGCAGATAGCTCTAAAGCACCTTACCATCATAAATGTTGGCGCACCACGAATGAAGGAAAGGCTTATTTGCGAAAAATGAAACAAAAATCCCGAGAAAATTAACTTTTAGGGGAGGTAAATTAATAATGTCACTGAGATCGATATCGCCCAATCTACCTAACTTAGAAACGGCAAGATCGACAGCAGAGATTAGATAGAGATTAGATAAAGATGAACCAATTGAGAAGAAGAATTTAACGTTGAAAATTTGAATATTATGGAAAATATAGCGATCGCGCCTTATCTAATTTGTTTCCATCATTAGTTTAAAATGCTCTCCATTCCCTGATTTTCAGCTACTTGACAGATTGCACTTTTTCTTAACTTGTCACCAATGGACAATAGCATACAGCTACTGCTTTACTTTTTGTTTGTTGCAAGAATTGTTTTTGAGGGATAATCCTGCATACGATTGATAAACAAACGAACCCACAATAAAAGCAATCATAAACAAGACGGGATTACCAATTCCCAATACCAAAGCGGTAATACCAGGACCTGGACAGTATCCTGCAATACCCCAGCCAATCCCAAAAATAGCAGCACCGAGAATTAGGGGTAAGTCGATATCTTTTCTGGTAGGTAAATAAAATTTATTCCCAAAAATTGGCTGAGGCGAACGCAACACAAAGCGAAACGTAATTACTGTAACTCCCACAGCACCACCTAAAACAAATAAGAGTGTTGAATCCCAGTTTCCTGTAACATCTAAAAATTCTAACACGCGATCGCGATCGATCATTTGCGAGAGACTTAAACCAAATCCAAATAGAAGTCCAGATAAAATAGCAATCAAATTCTGTTTCATTTTCTCTGTTTTTAAATTAAAGTTTAATGTTAATAAAAACCAGGCTAATTAAACTAGTACCTGATGAGTAATAAATACTGTAATGATGGCGGTAATCATGAACGTAATCACAGCAGTCAAAGAACGAAAGGATAATCTACCCAAGCCACAGACTCCATGACCACTGGTACAACCATTACCCATCCGCGTACCAAAACCAACCAGTAAACCACCAACAATCATCGCCCCTGGTGCAAGGGAAGAAAGGGGTGTAGGCTCAAAAGGAAGTACATATTCGTAAAGAAAACCCCCTACTAACATCCCTACAATAAATAGCCAACGCCAATTCTCTTTAGGTTTAAACTTCATTGCACCGTTGACAATGCCACTAATACCAGCAATCCGACCATCAAAAGCCAGCAAAATGGTTGCACTCAGACCAATCAGTATTCCACCAGCTAAAGCTGCAATCCAGTTAACCTCTGTCATAACAACTACTTTAAATATTTTTGATTTGTCATACAATTATACAACTATACAACTATATTCTAGCAAGTACCATCGTCAAAAGTGCGGTCTGCTGACAGCAGCACTGCGCGATCGCTGATATCAGTTTGTTTTTTAAAGAAATAACCAAACCAGAGAGATAAATTTTTTAGTTCAAATCTTTATTTTTCTAGTTGTTCCCCTGCTGTTTTCCAACCCTCAATGCTAGGAGGAAAACCTCGAACATTACTATATCCGAGCATTTGCAAAGCCATAACACCCATTGCAGTGCGATAACCTGTAGAACAATACAGTATTACAGGGCGATTTTTAGGAATTTGGTCGAGATTATCAGTTAGATTTCTCAAAGGAAGATTAATTGCTCCTTTAATATGACCAGAAGCATATTCCTTTGGCTCTCGAACATCTACTAATAGTGCTTGCTTTCCTTTAGTAAGAGTTTTAACTTTATTTATCTGTTTGACAGTGTAATAGTCGCGGGGAATTGAAGTTAGAAATTGTTGTACTGCTGTTAGAGAGAAATTTTGGTCAGCTAATGCCTCTACAGAGTTTTGGCTATCTACTGTCTCTATTTTATTTGTGGTTTGAGGAGCAGCAGGAGCAGCAAAACTAGGACTGGCTGCTAAAAAAGTCCCAAAATACAGCCCGATTCCCAACCAGAAAGCAGCTACAAATTTTATCATCTACTATTCTTTATGAACAATTAAAATAGAACAGGAAGCATGATGGAGTATATAGTTACTAACGCTGCCGAGAAAAACTTCTTTAAAACTGCTAAGTCCTCTGCGTCCCATAACAATTAAATCTGCATTCCAATCTTTTGCCAAATCTCGAATCAGAGAGCCAGGATGACCAACTTGGCATTTTGATTCGGTGGGAATGCCCATCGCAGTTGCTTGTTCAATGTAAGTTTCTAGCCATTCTTTAGTCTCTTGAAGTTCTTGTTGTAATTTCTCTTGCCGAGCCTGAGTGAAAGCACCAGACAAGTCTACTTCTGCCTCAATCTCAGCAAAAGAGCCAAAATGTTCGCCCATGTCCCAATCGACACTGTGAAATAACATCAGGCTACTGTTATTGTCTTGAGCTAGTTTCAGTGCTTGTTTGAATATTGCTTCTGCTGATTGAGAACGAACGAGGGGGACTAAAATTTTATTGAAAGCCATAATTCTACCATCGCTAAAATTATTGAAAATTGCTATGCAGATACAGATCAATTATCTTTAATTCGGTCTAACATCCTTTTCTAAGGGCTTCTTCCTAACTATTCCCGCAATATGAGGACTAACAATGGGAAAAGGCAGTTTAAACCGATAGTAATTAACAGTTTCCAGCCCTACCTGTTCCAGAATGCTCCAGGTTTCGCGGTTGGTGTGGCAGTTATCAAACAAATTTTTCCAAACAGGATTGACCCCATCTTGAACCTTCCGCGTCCAGGTGTGACATTCCCCAGCAACGTGTTCGATAAAGACAAAGCTACCTCCTGGTTTGAGGATGCGTTTAATTTCTTGGAGACTACGGTAAAGATCCGTTACGGAACAGAGAACGTGAGTACTGACAACATGATCGACGCTTTCATCCTCCACTGGTAAATCTTCTGCCGTTCCTTGACGCAGTTCGATGTTAGATAGTTTGTGTTGCTTTGCCTCTCGTTCTAGGTATGGATGCATAAAGGGATTAGGTTCGACACCAATCCAATCGATATTGTCGCAGTAATAAGCAAGACTTGCCCCCGCACCAGGACCAATTTCTAAAACTTTATGCTGTAAATTTCCCAATAATGCCTGTTTGAGTTTTCCTAAACTTTGATACTCAGGGCAATCGATTAGCTGAATTGCATTAGCATCAGCAGCATTAGCTTTTCCCATGCCCCATGCAAACAGACGTTTTTGAATAGTTGATAGATTCATAATTATCATTTCGAGGTTCTTGAATTGAGGCAACGTTCAAATGCTACTTTGTGCTTGGTTTCGGAAACCTGACGCAGTTGAGTAAAAGCAGCCCTCAAGTCGTCTTCTTCTACAAAATAAAGGAAATTGTCATACATTTGCACAATTTATTCCAGTTGTGCTTCTATTGCGGGTATGCCAAAGATTTTGTCAGTTAACTTGACATACCAGGCTGCGGATTGAACCTGGATGATGTAACCCATGGCAATGATTAAAGCAATTTCTGAGCCTTTTTCCGAACCAAATACGGTAATAGCGATCGCCAGAGCAATAGAAAGATTCCGCATTACTGTGCCGTAAACTAGAGCAATCGCATCCCCTCGATTGAATAAAGCTTTACCAATTAGGGTACTTAAAACAAAATTAACGCTGTAAATAATTAATAAAGGTACAAAGAAAGACAAAACCTCTAGGGGATTACTCACAATCGACTTAGCTTTTAAGGCCATCGCTACAAACACAATACCTAATACACCAATTGTAGAAAATACAGGAAACTTTTGTTTGAGATTTTTGTTATATTTACTCTCCCCTACAGTGGCAATAAGAACTTTTTTGGTCACAAATCCCAACAACATTGGCAGAAACACAATAATTACGATCTGTTTAAAAACATCAATTAAAGGAATTTCTACTACTGTCCCCATCAACAACTTGGCATAAAGAGGAGTAGCCAAAGAACCTGCAATTAAGCCAATCACAGTCATTTTAATCGCAGCATTGAGATTGCCCTGAGCGAAACCAGTCCAAGAAATAGTCATGCCACTGGTGGGAAGTAGAGAGGTAAGTAATAATCCTAATAATATCAAAGGGCGATCGTAAAAAAACAATTTGCCAATACCAAAAGCGAAAAAAGGAATCACCGCAAAGTTAAGTATCTGGGTAATCGCTTGTAGTTTCAAATCTCCCCCAGAAAAGACTTTGGCAATCTGAAGATTAATCATCATCGGATAAACCATCAAGAAAGTTAGAGGAACAATCGCAGCTTTGAGAAAACTCGCGTTAGCCAACGCGCCAAAGATAATCCCTGCAACCATAAAGGCGGGAACTGACCAAACTAGATTTTTTTTCAGAGCGGATAAAATTTTCCACATGGGCTTAATTTCTTTTTCATTAGATAAGAAGGCAGAAGGAGCTAAAGGTTGAGGGATTAAGCTTGCTTTATTAGACCTCTTGCACAAATTATTTTTGTCAACGTCTAAATGCTTTTTAAAATATGAATTTTAGAGAATTCAAGGTAATCGCTAAAACCATAAAAATTCGTATTCACGCAAGAGGTCTATTTTTCTTTACTCAATTCGTATTATTAATATCTGTCTACTTAGTGCCAAAAAACTACAAATTACTGATAATCTTTTGTACAATTTGCACCCCTGTTATCGCCTGCCAGCCAAATAGTGCTAAAAGTATCCCGTTGAGAGAGATATGACTATAACGAGCTAAGGAATTTCCCTTTTGCATATATGGGACTAGAGAAACAGACGTAGCAATAAGTCCTACCATGCCTAAACCTGCCAATAAGTGAGGTCCAACTATTAGCTTGCCATTGTTGATATAAGTTACTGCCATTCCACCCAAAGCCCCTAGAACCATCAAAGCCAATAAAATTGAACCAACTCGATGATGTCTGTTACTAAAATTTTGCTTGATAAGCTCTTGGCGGAGTTCTTTGGGAGCATTGCGGGTACGCCGAATCTGCCAACCAAGATACAGTGAGTAAATAGCTGTGAAGAACAGAATCCACATCACAAGGGGATGGAAAAATTGTGACCAAGTTTTGACTGTTTCAGGAATCTCAAAGTTCATTGTGTTTTCCTCTATTAATTGATTTGTAGAAATTATGGCGTTGGTGAATCAAGGTATGATTTTTTAATTTTCATACTGTACTCTTCTTAAAAACGCTTAGAGCTTAGAGCTTGGAAGCTCCGAACAGAAACATTTTGTACGTCATACATCAAATTACCAACGCCTAAATTATTTGTTCGGACAAGTGCGAGCAGATTCCAGTAATTAGACCGATCCGTTTTTAGTTAATGGCTCATACTTACTTTTTTTTCGCCACTCATCTACGAAATTAGCTGACAAAAACTGCGTAAGTTAATTAGATTTGAAGTTAATTACTCAAAATTCGCAGCTTGCTGACAAAATTAAACCTAAAATTTGAGGAAGTTATGAGGAAGTTGAGTAGTTATCCGAACAATGGCACTTTTAGCTTGAGAATGGCTGGCTTTGACTGAGCTTATTTCCCCTTGCAAGTAGGAAACCCCTGCCGTCGCCACTCCATCATGCCCCCCGTAACGTTGTAAACTTTGGTAAATCCAGCTTTAGTAAGTTGTTTGGCAGCGATAGGGCTACGGTGAGCCGTTAAACAAATCAAGGCAACAGGTTCATCTTTAGACAACTCTTGAAACCATTGAGGCAAAACCCAACGACGCAGCCAAGAATTACCCCCCATTAAAATCCGAGGAAGACTGAGATTGACGGTGGTTGGATATGGAGCATGAAACATGGCATATTCAAAACTACTGCGAACATCAATTAACCGAGGTGGGTTAGATAGCTGGGTAAATTCCTCTGGTGATAGGTTAATAACTTGTGGTTTAGAATCTGCAATAGATGTCATTTAAAACTCCCTTTAAATTAAAAACTTGTGTCTAATTATAGTTATTGGCGTGTTTGTGACGATATTGATAGTTGAGACGATACTGATGTTTAACTCTACAGTTATGAGGTTTAGATATTTCTTTAGCTAGAGAATTTTCGAGGTAAGAAATAACAGCTAAATCTGGATCGCTTTCTAAAGTCACGATTCCTGCAATTCCTTGTTTTTCAAGACGACGCATCAATCCGCGTCCGATCTTTCCTGAAATTAAAACTTGGACATTATCTAAAGGATGGGGTTCATAGGGCGAGCTATTGTAGAATGATTGATCTGGGGATAGTTCTAAAAGCTCTTTACCGAGGACTTCTTGGGAGTTAACTTCATAAATCCAGAATTTTTGGCATTTCCCTGTATGTTCTGTTACTTTACTTTTATTTTGGCTGGCAACTGCGATTTTCATGTTTTTATTTCCTTATTTATTGTTTAACGATGAATGAGAAGGAGAAGAGAGAGCAGAAATATTTAGAACAGATTAAAAATTAAAATCTCTCTCTTCTATCGTTATTAGCTTGATTTCAATCGAACTGAAGCGGTTGCCATCTCAATCTTCTAGCTAATAAAAAGCATTTTTCTACTTATCACTAACGCTTCTTGGCTAGAGCAACTTAGGAAAATTATGAGTATTAGGAGCGTGCATCGCTTGAATTCCCAAGTTAGCGCGGTTGAGTAAATCCGCATCGGTGGGGATTGGTTTACCACTACTGTCGAGGATGGATTGATTGAAATTAAAGCCATTGAGATTAAAAGCCATAGTACCGATTCCTACCGCAGCAAACCAGATTCCTATAGTGGGTAAAGCTGCCAAAAGGAAATGTACCGAACGACTGTTACGGAAAGATAAAGA
Organism: Hyella patelloides LEGE 07179; assembly: GCF_900659865.1. Lineage (GTDB taxonomy): Bacteria > Cyanobacteriota > Cyanobacteriia > Cyanobacteriales > Xenococcaceae > Hyella > Hyella patelloides. Next base: position 8,105 of record NZ_LR213931.1, on the reverse strand, counting down.
GGGAATGAGTAATCGACCTAAGTAGCCGACATGACCAGCCAATAAGTTATAGGTCACTTCTTGCTGACCGAATTTATAGCCTTTACTAACAGATTCCGCTTCTGTGGTTTCTCGAATTAAACTGGAAGTTACCAAAGAACCGTGCATCACACTTAATAATGCTCCTCCCAATACTCCAGCTACCCCTAACATATGGAATGGGTGCATTAAAACATTGTGGTCTGCTTGTAGTGCCAGCATAAAGTTAAAAGTACCAGTGATGCCTAGAGGCATACCTGCTGAAAAGCTACCTTGACCGATGGGATAAACCAGCAAGACTGAAGTTATAGCTGCTGCTGGGGCAGAAAAAGCGATCGCAATCCAAGGACGCATTCCCAAACGGTAAGATAATTCCCAAAGTCTTCCCAAATAAGCCCAAACGCCAATTAGAAAATGCAAGATAATTAGCTGATAAGGACCTCCATTGTAGAGCCATTCTGCTACAGAATTAGCCGACCACAAGGGGTAAAAATGTAAGCCAATAGCAGCCGAAGTAGGAACAATGGCAGCAGTAGCAATATTATTGCCCCCTAACAGCGAGCTAATGACTGGTTCTCTGATGCCATCGAGATCTACAGGGGGAGCAGCTACAAAGGCGATCGCAAAAACAATGGTAGCAACTAGCAAAGTGGGAATCATCAGCACGCTAAACCAGCCGAGATATATGCGATTTTTTGTGCTGGCGATCCATCGGGAAAACCTTTCCCAGATTGAGGGAAAACCTATTTCGGGACGACGTTGAATTATAGTAGTCATAATAGACACTCCTATTTAACATTGGTGTCAACATAGTGGTTGAAAAAGCTGGAAAAATCCCAGGATTCAACCGTTAAAATATTTAAGCTGCTTCAGGAATAGAAGCTTCCGCAGCAAACTGAATTCTCAAGTAGTCTGTTTCCATCTTGGCTCCCACGGGTTGTAGGGCTGCTAAAGCTTGGGGCAACACTAAATTACGGCGATGGTTGCCAATACGGATATTAAGTTCATCTCCTGTTTTGTGCAGTTGAATTTGTGATTTGGGGATAGAGGGTAGATAAACTTCTAAAATATAGTTGCCAGACTCTTGGAAAACACGGAGGGTAGTTTCTTCGTAGTAAACTTGTGCGGGGTCTTCATCAGCATAAAGAAGAGCGATTGAAGAGATCTTTGACTTTTGAAAGTGATAAGGCTGAAGTTTTAAATCCACCAGGGTTTTTTGCCTGTACGAGGATCCGTTTCTGTCCAGGGAGAAATGCGAATATAGTTCCCTTCAACATTTACATGAGCAAGCTGCAAAGGAAGAGGTGCAGGACCTCTTACTACTCTCCCTTCAGGATCGTAACGAGAACCATGACAGGGACATTGAAATTGATCGTCGTTGGGATTCCAGGGAAAAGTACAACCTAAATGAGTGCAATTATCGGCAATTCCCCAGGGATGCAGCGTACCGTCTTCTCTAATAGTGAGATAAGTTGGTTCTCCCGCTAGTCCCGCGACTAAAGCGCGAGTTCCTGGAGGTTCTGCTAAAATTTGGCTGGCAGGAATAATATTGCCGTTAATATCCTTAGCAATAATCGAGCCATCTTCGCCAACTTCTTTCGGTGGGATAAAAAATTTACCCACAGGATAAAGGGCTGCGCCAGCAGTAGCAGCAACGGCTGCACCAGTGAGAAAGTTAAGTAACTGTCTCCGCGACATGGATGGGCTTTCTATGGGAAGACTCTCTTCCATTTGTGAGTACCTCCTAAAATATCGATCCTTAGATTTATTCGATTTAATTGATAGGTATTTAGAATCTCTATCAATTGCTATTCGTTTAAAGTTTGATTGTTAACCGAGGGAAAAGCCAAGAGCTAAAAGCTTATTTAGTTTTGTTGGGGATTGCGAGTATTGATGCCGAACAAACCATAAAGCAGACAAGAACCTGCTAAGGCACTGATGGCTAATACAGCAGCAACAATAGTCAAACCAATACCTAAAGCCGAACCGCCATAAATCAATAAGCCAAAATAAGCTAAGGCAGTGGCTAAAATAAGACGAATGATGCGATCTACTGTACCTACATTATTAAACATGGTAATTTTATCCTTGGATTAAATAAATTAAATGTTTTTTGATTGGCAAATATTCAACTAATTTAAAATTAAGCTGAAAATTTGAGGAAGTTATGAGGATAATTAAGTATCCATCTGAAATACGGTATTACTATCCTTGCGGATAACTAACTATCAATCAAAGTTGTTTTTTTCTCTTAACTCTGAGCAACTAACTCAGGCGAACCCAAGCGTTCCATTACTGCCTGCATCTTTTGGCTGGCATCGAGGGCAATTTCTTTCGCTTTGGGACTGTGTATGGTCAGAAACATCATCAAAGGGTCGACTGCCGATACTTCAACTCTGCCATCTTCATGTTCTTGGACGACTACATTGCAAGGATAGAAAACACCTGCTTTGTCATCGGTTTGAAGCATATGGTAGGCAATTAATGGATGACAAGCACCAAGAATTTTATACTTGCGAAAATTGACATCAATTTTCTTTTTTAGAGTTGCTTGAACATCAATTTCAGTTAGAATGCCCATTCCTTCTTCTCTGAGAGCGTTGGTTACTCGTTTAATTGCTTCTTCAAAGGATGTATCTAAAACTTTACTGAAGTGATTCATCTATATAATGCCTCGATCGCTCTAAGGTTATTATGAGAAAAAATTATTTGTCTCGCTATTTAATTATATAACTATTTAGCAATTTAATCAAGTGAGTGAATTCAATGATTTTCGCGATCGCGCTTGCCATCGTTAGTAACAATTAGCCTTGTGCTATTACTAGCATTTCAAAATCTTCGGTTGTTAATTTATCATCTCGACTAAAAGCACCTAATTTTGCGCCCAATATATCAATGGTTGTAAAATCAAGCCTCTTCAATAGCCAAGTTATTTCAGATGGCGCATAATATCTCACATTACATTGCAGTTGTTTTTTGTTTCCCAGATCGTCTTCAAAATACACGGTGCTAAATTCCCGAAAAGTCATTAGCTTGAATGAAATATTCTCAAGGGTTGCATTTTCTTCTTTGGCTTGGGAATCGAGAAAATCTTTGACAGAATGAAACAGAGGAAACAAAGCATTCAAAGTGGTAAAAATCAATTTTCCTTTTGGCTTTAAAGCATTAGCAGCATTCTGGAGAATTTGAAAATTCATCTCATCAGTTTCCATCAAGGAAAATCCACCTTCACAGAGCATAATGACCAAATCAAATTCGTTCAAGTAAGTAAGATTTCTGGCATCACATTGTAGGAAATCAATTTGCAGATTTTGTTCGACGGCTTTTTCTCTGGCGCGTTGTAAAAGTGATTCTGATAAATCAATCCCGACAACAGTGTATCCTCTTTTAGCTAATTCAATTGAATGCCTTCCTGTTCCACATCCTATATCTAATATTTTGCTGTTTTTGTTGTAATTAATCTCTTGTTCCAGAAAATCGCATTCTCCAATAGTTCCTTGAGTAAAAATTTCGCGATCGTACTTTATTCCGTAATGTTCATATAAGTCTTCATACCATTGTTTCATCTTGTTTTGTCCTTTTAAGTAGCTCCACTCTATTAAATAAATGGAGAGAGTAGGTGTAGGTAAAATGTTTGGCAATTAAAACTATATTTGTCTAGTACTAGCAGTGACTCGATCTCGATCTCAGCGAAGCTGAGGCACTGCGCGCACCGCGAAGCGGATCTCTTCGAGATCGCTTTGACAAATTATAGAATTCTATTACCATCATAACATAACTTATTAGTTATATAATCAAATAAGGTTTAAGATTTACTCAAGAATAGAGGATCGTTGGCACGAATAACAAATGACCAATAACAAATAACAGCAAGAGGAATATACCAATGGCTAATGTTGTAGTAATTGGAGGAGGACTAGGAGGATTACCGACAGCCTATGAATTAAGATATTATTTGTCCAAAGAACACACCGTAACCCTAATTTCGGATAAACCTCAATTTACTTTCATTCCAGGGTTGATTCGAGTGGCGTTGAACCTCAACCCACTCGAACATATTCAACTAGATTTGAGTCAGTTGGCACAATGGCACGGAATTGAATGGATTTCGGGAAAAGTCACTGCTCTCAATCCTCAAACAAAGGAAATTACTGTTGAAGATAACCAAACAATAAATTATGATTATTTAGCGATCGCCACAGGAGCTTCTCTGGCGTTTGAAGAAATACCAGGATTAGGTCCTCATGGAGGTTATACTCAGTCGGTCTGTACTCCCGATCATGCTCTGCAAGCGAGATCGGCGTGGTTAGAGTTTCTAGAAAATCCAGGTTCTTTAGTAGTGGGAGCAATGTCAGGGGCTGGATGTTTTGGTCCTGCTTACGAGTTTGTTTTGATGGCGGACTGGGAATTACGTCGTCACCGAATCAGAGACAAGGTAGACATTACTTACCTTACTCCAGAACCATATATCGGTCATATGGGTGTGGGAGGAGTCAAAAATGCCCAAGAATTAACTCAAGAATTAATGGCACAACGGGGAATTAAAGCGATCGCAAATACCAGAATTACTCATATAGATGCACAGAACATCAGTTTAGCTGATGGTCGTCAGTTTCCCTTTAAATATGCAATGATTCTTCCTTCTTTTAGAGGAGTCGAGTTTCTACGAGAAGTTCCTGAATTAACTAACGAAAAAGGATTTATCCCTGTACTACCCTCCCAGAGACATCCAGATTTTCCTGCTATTTATGCCTTGGGGGTGGGGGTGCATCTAGAACAACCAGAAAAAACTCCCGTTTCTATCGGTTTACCCAAAAGCGGACAAATGACCGAAGCCATGGGAGTAGCAGTAGCTCACAATATTGCTGTGGAATTAGGAGCAATTAGATCGCCTTTGACCAAACCTACCTTAGAAGCTCTATGCTTTGCCGAATATGGTAATACTGGCATTGCCTATATTGCTGCCCCAGTATTGCCCGATCCTGTTACTGGCAAACGGCGATATTCCTATGCGGTGCGAGGACGCTGGGTGAACTGGGTTAAAGCAGCCTTCGAGGAATATTTTCTGCTCAAAATGCGCTTCGGCTTGGGAATGCCTTGGTTTGAGAAATTAGGACTGCGCCTTTTATTTGGTTTATCGATGTTGAAATCTCTGAAAACATTTGAAGCAGACAATAGGCAGATAACAGAAAAAAATCCAGAAGTAATTAAGAGTTAAAAATCATTGGTTTTTCTGACTTGTCAATTATTTACAATAGCCAAATTTGAGATGAAAAGGACTCTGGAACTGAATCAATTAGAAAAACTGGCAGATCGCTTCAAAATTCTGAGCGAAGCGAGTCGGTTACAAATTTTACAAGCAATTTGCCAGGATGAGCGTAGCGTCAGTGAAATATGCGATCGCACTAAGCTGAATCAAGCCAATGTTTCCAAACACTTACAGTTACTTAAAAGTGCAGGAGTTGTCGCTTGTCGCCGAGTTGGTATCTGTCGTTATTACCGCATTATCGATTTGGATTTACTCGATTTATGTAGCCGAGGCGATCGCCAGATTGAACCAGAATCCTGAATTTATCTCCCTTCATAACTTCCTCAACTTATCAATCTATGGTTGGAAGTAGAGAATCAATTATTAAATATTAAATCTCTTTAAATTTATCGGAGATAGTGTAAATGACTACTAAATTAGTAACCCATCCCCTCAAAACTGGAAAACTAACAGCGATGAGCAATGTCACCAGTATTACTCTTACGGGGCATCAAGTATCCATTTTGGAAGACCAACCAGAACCAGGAAAAGAAGATCTTTCCGCTGTTCACTTAACTTTTGATGTCGAACATCCCCAAAAACTACCCAGTTTATTGGCTACTGCGGAAGAATTGGGTTTGATTATGAATCGAGATGATGCGGTAGAAATTAGCTTATCTCTTTTGGCAATGGCACTGGAAGACAAAACTGCTGCGGAAATCAAAGCGGTTGAAGCCAGACTCGCAAACATGATAGCGGAATTGCATCGATAGATTTCTATTAAAAGTCATTGGTCATTTATTGAAAACATATTTAGAACATTGAAAATGAAGCATTTTAACCGAGTTTTAATGGGATTTGTAGTTATGGTTCTGCTGTTAATTGCGAATCCTTCCCTAGCTAATGCTCAAACCGATCCTGCCCAGTTAGCTAAAGCGGTACAGGAAATTGAAAATCTCGATGCCATGCGCTCTGGGTTGGCTTCTACCTTAAATGATTCGACCACCGAACCGACAATAGAAACTTTTAAAGAAGTTTGTCAACCAGTAGGTATGAGAGCCATAGAACTGAGTAAAAAAAATGGCTGGCAAGTTAAACAGATTGCTACCAAGTATCGCAATCCTGCCCACGCACCTGACAATTTACATTCTGTTATGGCACTAGCTAAGTTTAAAAACGATCCAGAATTGATGGGATTTTGGGATTCAGAAACCATTGATGGGCAACCAGGCACTCGTTACTATCGTCGCATCAATGTCGAGTCTAGCTGTTTGGCTTGTCATGGCGGTAAAAATGCTCGCCCTCGGTTTGTCAAAGATAAATATCCTCAAGATCTGGCTTTTGATTTTAATGTAGGAGATTTACGGGGGATGTATTCAGTATTTATTCCCGAACTTGAAGCTGCCCTAGTAAATTCTCAAGCAGGAGAAACACAATGATATCTTCAAGTAGACGAGTTGTTTCTGGACTATTAATCGCGATCGCTATTTTCTTCCTGAACTTCAGTTATCCTGAATCGGCAAGGGCAACTATCCAACAACAGCCAGAAGCGCCAGGACAAATACTTTATTCCTCTCGCCATAAGTTACAGGATAATCAAGGAAACACTTGGCAAGTAATCTTATTTAAACGAGTTGAAAATAATCAAACTCAGGACATCGATCTACGTTTAGTAGCTTTTCCTGGACAATTTGAATTTATCCATCCAGGAAATTTGACAATAGTAGTTAACGATCGAGAAAGTTTTAGTGCCAGCGATCGCTTTGTCGAGCAATCTCCTAGTCCTAATGTTGGAGAATTTGAGGTACAAGAAATTATTTCAAATCTTCCTTGGAATCGCTCTGTAAACTTAGTCTTACCGTTGACAGCAGAAAAACCTGTGGAAATTCTGCTTCCTGCTCAAGTAATTTTGGAGTGGCAAGAAATTTAATGATTAATCTACCTCTAGAAACCGATCGTCTAATAATCCGTCACTTTATAGATTCTGACCTTGAGTTTTTCCTATCTTTTATGCTTAATGAAGAGTCAACAAAATATTTAATGTTCTCTGCTGAACAAAAAACACAATCTGGAGCCCAATATCTTTTTAATTTTGTCTGTAATTCCTACAATACAGAGAATCCAATTTACTCTTTTGCCATTGCTGACAAGAAATCAAATCGCTATTTAGGTTCTTGTGGTTTTGCCCCCTATGACAAGGGTATTTATGAAATATATTACAGCATTAATTCAAGTGAAGAGGGCAATGGTTTGGCTACTGAAGCCATTAAAGCGATAGTTGTGCCTCTTGCCCAAAAAGTAGAAGTGCGGGCTTATTGTCATCCTCAAAATAATTCTGCTCATAATGTCGCATTGAAATCTGGCTTTGTTTTCAAAAATTTGGCGACACATAAAAATTTTGGAAATGAAGGTTATCTATTCATCTACCAAGTAACATAACAGTTCACATTACCAAAAAAGATGATGGATAGATAATTGTATATCTTTAAATTCTCAGACAGGTTAATCCTAATGGAACTTACCAATAAACAAGTAAATAGAGATCGCCTAACATAACAATTCCCTCAGAAGTGGTCTTGGAATGGCAAAGTGTTGCTACTCAAAGTTAGCAGTTTTATTGTAATTAGGAGAAGTGAAATGACAATCAAGAAAAATCCCTACCTAGAACTAATGGAAATTCCTCCTGGATACCTCAACATCATGGGTTATGTCGATGAATCAGAAGTAAATGGGCCTGGAAGTCGGGCAGTAGTTTGGTTACAAGGATGTCAAAGAGAGTGTGATGGCTGTTTTAATACTGACTCTTGGTCATTTGAAATCAATCAGTTAATTTCTGTGG
>NZ_LR213930.1 GCF_900659865.1 Hyella patelloides LEGE 07179 | reverse complement strand
AATCAATTTGGTATTGTAATGGCTGCTGATTCCCGTACCAATGCAGGAGTAGACTACATCTCTAGCTATAAAAAACTGTTTGACTTGTCTTTACCAGAAGAAAGAGCAATTATTATTTGTACCTCTGGTAATCTTTCCGTATCTCAAGGAGTGTTAACGAGATTAAATCGGGACATTCAAAATCAAGAAGAGAAAAGTTTGCACACTCTAGGCAATATGTACGATGTAGCTCAATATATTGGCAATAAAAGCCGAGAAATTCAAGAATTAGACCGTCAGTGGTTAGAAAAAGACAACATTGATAGTCGTTGCAACTTTTTACTAGCAGGTCAAATTAAAGGGGAAGCACCACAATTATATTTGATTTATCCCCAGGGAAACTTTATTCAAGCCACCCCAGAAACTCCTTTTCTGCAAATTGGTGAAACTAAATACGGAAAACCAATACTAGACCGCACTATAACTTATAATACTCCTCTGGAAGATGTAGCTAAATGTGCTTTACTATCTCTCGATTCGACCATGAAATCTAATATTTCTGTAGGTCCTCCTATTAACTTGGTAATGTATGAAACCGATAGCTTTGATATTAGGCATAAACTAGAATTACGTCTTGGTGCGCCCTATATTGCTAAAATTCGCAAACTGTGGGAACAATCAGTACGTCAAGCTTTTGAAGCAATGCCAGATATTGAGTGGAAACAAGAATCAAGCGAATTAGAAGAAGATGTTTTGATTGACTGAACAACAGTATAGGTAGGCAAGACAAAATTTATTAACTATTTAACTGCGTCCTAATTTTTGCTTGATTTTTCCCAGTAACATTGCTACTTCTGGTAACCGTAGAGGAAGAATGGCGACAAAAAATACTATAACTGCAACTAAAGAAGCTACTACTAATTGAAATAACAATAACAAACCATTATTTCCTAGATACTGTTGCCAAACATAGCTAACACCGTAACTTGCTCCACTGGCTAAGACTGTTGCTATCAATAAACCAAATAATGATTTACTCCATTGTCCTAAAGGTAAACCATTGAGACGTTTATTTAAAAGCCATAAAAAAATCACCATTGAAACAATATTAACCCCAATAGTTGCCATAACTAAACCAGGAGCAGCAAAGGCATTAACCAGTAGAAAATCTAAAATTGCATTGAGAAAAATATTGATGATACTAATCCTAAAAGGAGTTTCTCCATCTCCTAAAGCATAGAAAACTCTGACCAAAACATCTCTAGCTAAATAGAACAACAAACCCAAGCCATAAGCCATTAATAAAGGAGCAACTTGTCTGGCTGCATTATCATCAAATTGCGATCGCTCGTAGACTAATTTGACAATTGGCAACGCTAAAGATATGAAAATTGCCGTTAACGGCAACATAGTTAAAGCGGTTAAAAATAACCCTTGACGAATTCTAACCTTTAATTCTGACCAATTTTCAGGAGCAGCTAACCGAGAAAATACAGGTAAAAATGGGACTAAGATAGTATTAGAAATAATTCCTAAAGGTGTCAGTGCAATAAAATTTCCATAACGCATTGCTGCTGCTGCACCAGGAATAAAAGAAGCAAAAAACAAATCAGTATAAACATTAATTTGTAACATCCCCGAAGATAAAGTAGCTGGTGCCATTACCTTCAAGACATCCATTACCCCAGGAATGCGCCAGTCAAAACGTAAGCGTAACTTTCCCATCCCAGTGCGCCATTGTACGATTAACTGTGCCAGCCACTGTAAAATAGCCCCTGCAAGGGTTGCTCCTGCTAAAGCGATCGCTCCTGTAGTAAGATACTGAGGAGTGTTAATCTTGTCTCCGATTTGCAATAACAGACAGCCCATAATAACCACAATGGTAATGCTAGAAAATAAGGGACTAATACTGGGCAAAAAGTAACTATCCGCAGCGTTTAGCGTTCCAAAGCCAATACCAATCAATCCTGCTAACATAGCCACAGGGGACATAATTTGCAACTGTAAAATAGCAATTTGTCTGACTTCCGTATCTAAACCTGGTGCGAGAAGATCGATAAAAGTACCAGCAAACACTACTAATACAACCGTAACCACTAACAAAATTACCGTTACTAGGGTTGTTACCGTCTCGACAATAGGTGCAGCTTCCGACTTATCTCTCTTCGCTAAAACACTAATTAAGGCACTGTGAAAAGGACCATTAATACCGCCAAGCAAAATTAATAAAAAGCCTGGAATTACGTAAGCATAGGCATAGGCATTAACTACAGTACCCACACCAAAAGCAGCAGCAATAATTTGTTCTCTGACTAAACCAAACAGTTTACTAACCAGAGTTGCCACCGCAACTATACCAGCTATATTAGCTAAAGAGCGAGATGATTTGTTGTTAACAGACACAAGAACAATAAATACATTGATCGAAGTCATACTAGCAGAACTGCGATCGATATTGCTCATTTATTATTTACTTCATACTTCAAATTAGTAGTATCTGTGAGTCAAGTACCGCAAATTGTTATTTTATCTTGGGCAATTTTTTAAAGTAATGCTAAAACAAGTATTGAAAAATAAAAAATAACAAAAATGAATCAAGTTTTAGAAACAGTTACTAATAGTTTACAAGAGCTATTAGGCACAGCAATTAAAGCTATTCCCTCATTACTGACCGCTTTGTGCATCTTGTTTTTAACTCGCTATATGGCTCAATTTATGCAAAAAATAGCCGAAGCAGCAGGTAGAAAAACACTGAAAAGTACTTCATTACAAATTTTACTAAAAAAAACTACCCAAGTAGGAGTTTGGACAACAGGTATTTTACTCGCTTGTGTATTTGCTTTTGAAAATTTTAGTATCGGAGATATTATTGCAACTTTAGGTATTGGTTCTGTTGCGATTGGTTTTGCTTTTCAAGATATTTTCAAAAACTTTCTTGCAGGAGTTATTTTGTTGATTGAAGAGCCTTTTAGAATTGGTGATGAAATAATTGTTGATTCTTTTCAAGGTAAGGTCGAACATATCAGCATCCGTACTACTCAGATTAAAACCTATGAAGGAGAAAAAGTTTTAATTCCTAATTCCGCAGTTTTTACCTATGCAGTAAAAGTATTAACCGCTTATTCTTATCGACGTACCGATCTTGCTGTAGGTCTAGATTACAATACTTCTTTACCAGAAGCCAAACATTTATTATTAGAAGCTATTACACAAGTCGAAGGAGTCGTTGCTGAACCAACACCAATAATTGATGTTGTTAATTTCAGTGACAGTGCGATTGATTTCAAAATTCGTTATTGGACATTACCCGAACAAAAAGAAGTCAATCAGATTAAAACTACAGCAATAATAGCGATTAAAAAAGCTTGTGATGCAGCAGCAATTAATATACCTTATCCTATTCGGACTGTATATCACTATGACCAAGATAAATATAATGATTATCAGGATAAGGAACTTAACTAAATCCCGTCTAGTTTGAGAAGTGAAGTTATAGGATAGGTAATAGTTGACTAATTCCTAATCCCTATCTAATCCCTGGAACAATTATCTTAAAAACTTCAGATTTGTCTTCGTAGCTGTGGTTTAATTGTTCTGATAATAAACTTCTGCTGTTTCATCTACTGAAGAATCTTGTGTTTCTTGCCCAGACGATTTAGTCATTAATTCAACAATAGAAATAGGAAGTACAATCGGCCAGAATAAAGGTGCAACGAATAAAATAAGCCATGATGCTATATGAGTGTTTGGAGTCGATCTATCGGCAATAAATAGTCCTAACCAATAACAAAAGACTATTGCTGATACTGTTAAATACCACATTATCGAATGTCCTCTAATCTAGATAATAACCCAGATTAACCTACGTCAACTCAGAAATTAAACCGCAATTTCCTCAGAATATACCTGAAATTGCTTTCATAGTTTTTACTGAGATCTTAAAAATAAGAACATATCCAAATAAGTATTTATAGCTACAACTATTATTTATTTATTACTAAATAATAACGTGATGTGCAACTTTCTACGAGAGAATAATACTTTCAGAGTATTTTTAGTAAATCTTTATTTCTGAAAGCCAATAAAATCAATGACTTTAAATTAGCTCGCTTGCCATTAGCTATAAGCTATAAGCTTGAATCGCTTGAAACGGATTTAGTATGACCTCCACGCGCGCCCTATTCCACTATGCCAGAAGTGGAGAAGTTAAACCTGGCTTAGAGGAGGGGCTGTCTCTTGGGGATACGCCCCGTCTTGGAGCTTAAAGCTGTTAGCTAGTTAAAAAAGTCGTACACGGGGTAAATAATAACTGTCAAATATTACTTTGGGAAATAATATAGTAATTCCAAAATTAGTATAAATTAATACAGATAACGCTAATTTGCTTTTAAGCTATTGAGAGTCAGTATTTTTAACCATAACTATTTAGTGTTTGATGATGAATACTATTGGGCTTTAATCATTGAGAGCATCGAAAATCGCAGTCATCAGGGGAATTATGCTGTTGAACGTTTGATAAGTAGGTGGGTAGAGCGACGGGTGAGGGAAATTTACCGTGGTAAATAGGGAGATAGGAAATTAGGGGAGTAGGGAGGTAGGGAGATAGGGAAATAATTGTCCCCAAGTCCCCAAGTCCCAACACATTTTTTCGCTCACCCTAGAGCGACTTAACTACTAACCAATAACAAAATTAAATAGTAACTTTATTCTTATTCAAATTGGCAAAGGGAAAAATAAGGGGTTTGGCTTGAATCATTGATAAATTAACGTTTGTACCCACATCTACCGCGTTACTAATGTTGGTTCTTGCATGAAGTCTTTTTCCCGAAGCGGTTTCCAAGCAATAACGATATTCTCTGCCGAGAAATTGTCTTTCTTTAACTACCACAGAAGAATTACAATCAGGAGTTAAGATAATATCTTCTTGGCGTAACATTACTTCTGCTCGATCTATAAGGTTGAGACCGTCTTCTTGTTGAGTTGCTAACAGAGATTTAAGATCGACTTCGCCGATTTCGGTTTTCCACAATTCTCCCTCTCTTTTCGCCGTTAAAAAGTTAGCTTGGGTGACAAATTCTGCAACAAAACGAGAACCTGGTTTTGTGTATATTTCTTCTGGTGTTCCTACCTGTTCTAATTTACCATCGCGCATCACGGCAATTTGATCGGAGATAGCTAAAGCTTCTTCGCGGTCGTGGGTTACAAAGATAGCTGATATTCCTGCTGCTTTCAAAATACGTCTAATTTCTTCTCTGAGGCGATGACGTACTTGAACATCTAAGTTACTTAAAGGCTCGTCTAATAATATTAAAGCAGGTCGTGGGGCTAAGGCTCTAGCTAGTGCAACTCTTTGTTGTTGTCCCCCAGATAGTTCATGAGGATAGCGTTTTTCAAGTCCAGAAAGTCCTACTAGGTTGAGTACTTCTCCGATACGGTACTTAATATCTTTGGAGGAAAGACGACCAAAACTTTTTTTACCTTTTAAACCAAAAGCAATGTTATCCGCTACTGTCAGATGAGGAAATAAAGCATAGTCCTGAAACACCATTCCTGTGTTGCGTTTTTCTGGGGGAGTGTTACAATAGCGATCGCATATCAGTTTTCCTGCTAATTCTACTTCTCCCTGAGAAATCTTTTCAAAACCCGCTACTATCCGCAATAAAGTTGTTTTACCACACCCTGAAGGTCCTAACAGTCCTAATAATTCTCCTTGCTTGAGAGTGAGACTTACTTCATCTACAGCAGGAATTGAAGCAGAAGGATATTTTTTAGTGACTTTTTTTAGTTGTAGGATCGAAGATACTTCCATATAACCAAACAGATGAAATATTGCGCTTTTGATGAGTTTTATTTGAGCTTTTTAAGAATTGTTCTCAACAGCTATCAATTAGCATAGCATCGATCCCCTATTTTTCCTATGAGGAAGATCGCGCATTAGGAATTAGGAATCAGTAGTCAAGATGATTTAGTAATTAGTTTTTATTTAATTTTTAGGCATTGGTGAATTAAGGTATGATTTTGGCAATTGTCGCTTTTCTCTAATTATAAAAAAAGCTTAGAGCCTAGAGCTTAGAGCTTAGAGCTTAGAGCTTAGAGCTTAGAGCTTAGAGCTTAAAGCTACGAATAGTAGCATTATGTACGTCATTACTTAAATCACCAACGCCAATTTTTACTTATTACTTATCTTTCTTTCCTTAAACAAAAAGAGTAAACCTCTGTAGCAGGGTTTTCATAAGCTTGGGTAGGTTTACTTGCAAATCTCGATCTTGTTTAAAGATTAATTCTTTATATCCAGAGACATCAAAGGGTAAGTCTCCTGTTAAATTTTTGCTTTCGCTTCTGAGGAGTAGTATTTGTCCGATGTCTTTGGTTTCTAAAGCATAGCCAATTTCTACACAGACGTTGGAACTGAGAAGCAATTTTTGGTTATTTTCCCCTGAAATTGATGCTATGGGTGTGGTATCGGCAATATATAGCAAGCTTTTGCTTATTTTCTTAAATTGACTATTGCTAAGCCTTAAAGGGGTGTCTTGGGGACGGGGAGATATTTCCAGTTTTAAAGGAATGCGCGATCGCTCGTTGAAAGCTGCTACAGTATTGTTTAAGGTGTCGAGAATACTGTCTTTTACCTCAGCATACTCTGTTTGAGGACTAAAATAGATAATCGGCTCTAGCCCTGATAGGGATTGTTGTTTGGTAAAGTAGATTTCTTGGGAAAGTAGGTCAATGTTGGAGATAATGTAATAACCACTTCCTTCGATGTAAAATTCCACTGCTGAGCCTTCTAAGTAAGCTGCAAACCATTTTGTTGCTTGTACCACGATTCTTTCATCTAGAAAATCCGCACGCATACCTGTTTTGAGGAGGCTGTTGCGATTCAGACGTAAATCACAGGGTTTTTCTAATACTTGTTTAAGAGGTTCGTACTGCTTGATATACCAAGCTCTTAAAGCAATGATAGCCATATCTCCAATGGGCTGACAAAAGTTACCTCCTGTCAGAAGCAATTTAGTGGTAGATATGTATTTTAGCAGTAAGAACTCACATCTTCACCACATTCATCTGCTAAAAAACAAATAGCACGAAAACGTAGGGCAACTACTTCGTTATAGAGAGGATTTAGTTTGCACAAAGGAGGGATACGGAGAAGAGTACGTCCCAAAAAGTTGATTTGGCGTTCAAAGGGACATTGAGTTGGTATAGTACGACACAATTTATGAGCAAAGTGGCGATCGCTCACTTCCAAATTATTTAACCAATTTCTCAAAGGAGAAAGAGGCGCAAATTTAGGTAGAGAATGATGAGTGGGGTGATGAATCCAACTACTGAGAATCAACTGTTTGACTGTGTATTGTTTAGTACTCATAATTAATAAACTCGATTTTGCTTCCTACTTTTAGGGCTGGGGTGAGTAGCTTACTACTTATTTATATGTTTGTAATAAGCCATGAATGCCAGTCCTCAAAGTTTTTCTTATAAAGTTAACTGAACTATAGTCTTAGCTTTGAATTCTTACCGATAGGGTTCAGAAATTTAAGCTATTTACTAATCAATAACCAATTATTGTTTAATATTTGTTGTTCTCAATTAACTGCTTGACACTTTCTATATTGTCCGACTCTTGGGGGGTAAAATACCTGAGCATTTCTACCGAATGTTCGTAAAGTTTCGCTAAAGATTGTTTGAATTTTTGACTAATTCCTTAGTATTTCGTTGCTGTGGACAATGCTAAAATAATTATGCACTTTGCAAGACAAAATTGCGAAAAACTGTAACTTTTTACACTCTTTATTGAGAAAATGATGATTGGAGTTTAATTTTTGTTAGATAAATAACAATAGGTTGTTTTGTTTGGTATTTTGCGCTACCAAGTTCACATTTAGTACTTTGTTTTAATCCAATGGCAACCTTACTTTACTAATAGTTTTAGATGGTTTTTGGAAGCTCCCGCAACACAGTATAACGCTACAAAAAAAAAGTGGCAGGTTTGTTATGTAACAAATACTACAAATTACTGAATTTAATCTTAATTATTTCTGGATGATCGTCTAATGTTAGTTCCAAACGGGGATTTGTATCGCGCCACAACATACCTTGATACTGTCCTTGGGTATCACTAAAAGATAGGGGTTGATTTCCTGATGCAACCAGGATGGTACTATCGATCTGTATTTTTCCTCTATGCCAATCAAGACGCATGGTTTTGTGACTTAGAAGATCGAGAATGGCTAAGTGTTGGGTAGATTCGGCTATGCGTAATAATAAATGATTGAACTGAAACTGCTGAATACCCGAAGCTAAGGTTTTTATTTTGGTATTGGAGGGTAATCCCGTGATAGCAAAAGATAGTTTTGTTGGGGTTAATAGTTTTTGGGAATGGGGAGACAGGGATTTATTGAGGGGAGTGATTGATGCTTTATGAGGTATGGAGTCGGGATTAAGATTCCATTGTTTTGCGTTAGCGGTTAATTTTTGTTGGCTTTTTTGTATTTTAGCTACTTGTACTCCCGCACGAAAGTAGTCTATTTGTTTCTTTTTAGTTACAATCCAGCGATCGCGTGAAAATCGCTGTAACTGTTTGTCAGGGGAGTTAATATATTGTTCGTAAAAAGAGAGCGTGGTTAGAAAAGAGCCTATTTTCTCTAGAGCAATCCCTAAATATTCTACAGTAAGGTATTGTTGCCACTGGGGATTGTTTAAAAGGTATTGTTGAATAAATTTTTGATAGTTGTGGCGTTGCTGTTTTGTTAAATTGTCAGGAGTTAATTGGGAGTTTGCCAAGCCATAGATAAAGTAGCATTGTAGTCTGAGATTATTAAGTTCTTCTTGAGCAAACGTGATTGCTCGCTCCCAATACTGGTGTTTTAGATAATACTTGATAAGTTGTTTAAATTGTTTGAAAGTGGGATCGTGGTGTTTGATTTTTTCCCAACATTGTTGAACTTGCTCTAGTTGATTAAGCTGACAGTAAATAGGTAGAGCATTATGATTTTCTCCAATTGCTTCAAAAGCTAAAGCAACGTACTCTAACCAAGCTGTTTCTGACTTTAATCCTGCTTTAAACCAAAGACGAAGAATAGTTTGGTATTGTTTTCCTTGATATAAGTATTGTAAGCCTTGGGGGAGTTTTGCTATTTTTGCTTTGGCTATATAGTAATGTGTTGATTTAGCTTCGGTGGAGTCGATAACATCATCATCCAGATCTTCCCAATAGCGAATTGCGTGATTGTAATCTCGTCCCAAGTATAAGCAGTGAGCAATTAATTGTTTGATTTTTGTAGTACTTGTTTCTAAATAGTTAATTAAAATATGAGTTATTTTCAACCAATCATCTTGAGCAAGGATAGAAGGATTAGAAAGTAATTTTTGTAGCTGGTTACAATAAGTATCTAAAAATATTTGCCAAGGTTGACTATCTCTCTCGTCAATTAAGTTGTTTTGTTGTAATTCTGTAGTTAAAAAATCTGTAATTTCAATAATATTTGGAGTTGCTAATTTTGCTGTCTCTGGTTGATGCTTCCTACTGACTTGCACCATAAAATTAATTACAGGAGATAGTAATAATAGCTGTGTTAGTTCTTGATTATTCTGATTTTGAGCTTTAATAATCAATTGTTGTAGCTCATTCCATGCCATAGCTTCCCAAAAACAATCCCCAGCCTCTGTTACTTTATTGAGAGTTAAAAATAACTTTCCTGCTGCTAAAAAATTACGTTCTAGCTTTAATTTCCAAGCCAGACAAAAATCAGCTTTTGCTTTATTTTGAGATTTTTGATAGGCTGAGATCGCTCTTTCTAAAAGAAGTTTATTGCTGTTATTAATGCCGTTGGTTTCAAAAGTTAAAGCATCAGATTCCAGATGAGTGTTACTGAGGTCTAAAATAGAATTTCCCAAAGTAATTAGCTCGATATTGGCTTGCCATTGTTGCTTTTTAGTATCATCATCAATTTGAGATAAGAAACGCTCTAAATAGTTGCGATCGCTTGCATAAGACCATAATCTAATTTCTCCATCTAAAGAGTCAATAACAAAGAGTTTTTCTGTTGCTCTCGAAGCAGCTACGTATAGTTTATTTAAAAAGTATTTATCTTCTTCTGTTGTTATATTTTCGCTGCTGTTTAGATTAAGAGTACAAGCTTCTCCAAAGCGATATAAAATCACTTGTTTAAATTCTAAGCCTTTAGCTGAAATGGCACTTAAAATATTCCAAGGAGTTTTGGTCGCTACCTCTGGATATAGAGAACTTAAAAGATTATCTTGAGCAATAAAATCTGTTTCTGCACCTTCATTACAAGGAATTATAATGATTGTATCGCTTAAAGTTTTTTGTAAATCTTCCAGAGTAATATTACTATCAATAATGAATTTTTGCGGAATAAAGTTATTATACTTTTTCGCCTTTTGCGGTTCAATATCATTAAACTCAAATAAAACTTTGCGCCACAGTTGAATTAAATTATTCACCTTAACAATTGCAGCAGCAGAACGATAATTATACTTTAATTGTTGTAGTTCGAGCCTAACCTGAGACTGTTCTGCTAAATTCAAAGGAGTCAATACTTTATCATGGAAAGCAGCTTTAAAACCAGCCCAACGAAAGCCCGTAGGATTAAGGGTTTGTAAAGGATCTCCTGCAAAAGCAAAAGGTAAACTAAAAATAGTTTCTCGCTCTAAATTATATAGAGAAAAAACCGACAATCCCATAATTAACTGTAACTCTAATCGCGTAAAATCTTGAGCTTCATCACAAAAAATTACCGTATATTGGGGTTGATAACAACCTAGATCGAGAATTTTTCTGACTAAATCGCGGTCATCCCAAAGATTATATTCTTGGGTATAGTTATGATACCAATGCCATACTTTATCTCGTATTTCGATAAATTCTTCTACAGTAACAACTTTTTCTTTTTTAGGTATTTGCTGGTATCTCTCAGGGGATTCTAAATAACTATCTTTGCTAATTAATTCATAGCCTTTAATAAAATTTTGAATTACCAACCAGCATTTTTCTGGAGATAAATTGCGATCGCTAAAACTAAATAATTCTCTAAATCGATGAAAAGAAATATGATTTTCATCGGTAAATCTTGCTTTTTCTGACGTAGGTAATAGCTTTAATAAAAAACTACGAAAGGATTTAAAAAATGTCCCTAAATTAGGTATCTTATCTAAATCATCAGTTTCCTCTAAAAAATGATGGTGATGCTTTAATATAGACTGTACTTTTACCTTGGCAAAATCAGACAGATTCGGACTATAGGTAATAAATAAAGGATGGGGTTTCGCTAAAAAATCTTGTTGCGTTTCGCGACACAACTGTAAATGACGATGACAGTAATAAGCAAACAAATAAAATAACATGGTAGACTTACCACTACCAGCCCTGCCATTAAGAAATAATGGTAAAGATGCTTCAGTAGAAACAGAATGTAATAGGTCTTTTTCTTCTGCCGACAATGCTAAATTAACACCATTTCCATCTTGAATTCTCAGCCAAAATTTTTCATCAGAAATTAAATACCAAGGATAAGAACGCTTAGTATAGGTAACCAAATCATCTAACGACAAATTATGGCGTTTTTGCCACCAGCTTAATTCAAGATTATGATTAACTAAAGGTTCAACAATCTGATTAACTGTTTCCCGATCGGGAATTCCCAACAGAGGAGTAATTAAAAGTAAAACCTGCTCTGGAGACTTTTCTTTGGTTATCAAATCGCTATAGATAATATAAAACTCATCTCGTCCATAAAAGCGAATATTAGACCAATTAGTCTCTGTTCCAATAGTATTATTATTACTAATTTTGCTAATTAATTCTTCAATAATTTGTCGATAAACAGAAGCCTGACTACGAACCTTTTCCTGGCTGAAACTGCGACACCAAAGCTCACTTTCATGGATAATAATTCCATAAGAATCAATTTTCCAATCTGGACGTTGTAACCAAATACGCAAGCTATCTTCAAGATTAGCCGATGTAATCTCAGGACGTTTATTTTTTTGTTTAGTTAACCAAATACTCAATTGAGAAATTAAATCATACTCTTGAAATAAACAATCTTGATGTTTAACTTTTACCAAAAAATGCCTATATTCTGGCTCGCCTCTACTGTATAGTTTGAGAAAACAAAGAATAGGTTCTCTTTTGACTTTAATAACTTTAGCAATCAACCTAAAATTACCTTCTTTCCGTTTAAGATAAGAATGTAACCTACCAAATTTGTCTTGAGCCTCTAGAAAATTAATCGTCTCTAACTTAAAGCAGAAATTCTCAACTCTAGACGAGAACTCTCGATATTTTTTTAACTCCTCATTAAAACTATTGGTGCGATAGACGTACATTAATTAGGTTGCGAATTTTTTAGTTGTTGACTTGAATTAAAAACCTTAATCTTGATTTTGGATGTATCAATAAATCAAAAATAGATTAAATATCAAGATCGAGAATAATTAATTTATGTACCTTAATTAAGTAGTAAGCATGAAACTTAATTAAAATACTAATAGAGAAACACTACTTAAAATCTGTCCTCAAAATCAATTCCCAACCTGAGAATCGAAAGTATCAGTTTTTCTCTTAAGGAGAGTATCTAGGACAATAATCAACATTTGTGTTGCTCTAATTACTATCATGCTCGACACCTCGATCTATTAAATTATAGCGATCTCTGATTTAAGCTTCAGATCGCCAATCCAATCAGCCAAAAAATTCGTTACCCTGTATCATGCGAGATGGATATTTCTCAACTGATACTATGATGAGTCACGGGTTTTCCTCAATGTTTGCTAAATTCGGAAAATATATCGGGTTATGCTTGCTGTGTATTGCTTTAACGGTAGGTTGTAACGGGAATCAACCTCAAACTGATAATCCTACTAACCCGAATACCACCACTGATAATAATCGTATTTCTCTTGGGACGACTCTCAAACCCCGTACCCTCGATCCTGCGGATAACTACGAATTAGCAGGGTTAAACATCATTTATAACGTTGGAGAAAGTCTTTATACCTATAAATTAGGTACTACAGAAATTGAGCCATTACTAGCGACAGAAATGCCCAATATTAGCGAAGATGGTTTAACCTATATAATTCCTGTACGCCAGGGAGTTACTTTTCAAGATGGTACTCCTTTTAACGCCGAAGCAATGGCATTTTCTCTGAATCGCTTTATGACCAATGGAGGAAAACCAGCCTTTTTATTAGGAGATGTTGTAAACACAGTAGCAGCTACAGGAGAATACGAATTAACTATAACTTTAAAACAACCCTTTTCCGCATTTCCTGCCTTACTAGCCTTTCCTGGTACTTGTGCGGTTTCTCCTCAAGCTTACAAAATCGGTGCGGGCGAATTTAATCCCAATACATTAATCAGTACAGGTAAATATAAATTAGCACAGTTTGGTAGTGATGCGATCGCTTTAGATGCCAATGAAAACTATTGGGGAGACAAACCAGCCAATGAAGGAATTAACATGCAAATCTATGCGGGTAACTCCGCTAACCTTTATAACAGCTTCCTTACTGGTGCGGTGGATGTAGCTTACCAATCTCTCGATCCCAATCAGATCAAAAGCTTGCTAGATGGAGAAGAAGACAATAAATGGCAGATAATCGAAGCATCAGGCACAAATGTTAGCTTTTTAAGCTTAAATTTGCAGCAAGAACCCCTAAATAAGCCAGAAGTTAGGCAAGCGATCGCAGCTTTAATGGATCGTGCTTTAATTAATCAAAGAGTGTTGCAAGGACAAGGAGAAGCAGTTTATAGTTTAATTCCCACTACTTTCGATGTCTATCAGCCTACTTTTCAAACTGTTTATGGTGATGCCAACACAGCTAAAGCCAAAGAATTACTGACTCAAGCTGGTTATTCTGCTAGTAACCCCGCAGTCATCGAAATTTGGTATCCTTCAGGTTCAATTACTAGGGGTATTGTGGCAGAAACTCTCAAAGCCCTTGCAGAGCAAAAACTCGAAGGCATGATTCAATTTATACCCAGTAGTGTTGAATCGGCATCTTTCTTTGGCAATATCGGAAAAGGTATCTATCAAGCTGCATTAGCAGACTGGTATCCTGATTTTCTCGATGCAGACAACTACATACAACCCTTTATTGGTTGTAGTAAAGGCTCAGAAACCACAGGTTGTGAAGAAGGTGCAGCCCAAAGTAGAGGCTCATTCTACTACAGCAATCAAGTCAATGAATTAATTGAGCAACAACGCCAAGAAACCGAACCCGAAACCCGTAAAGCAATCTTTTCTCAGCTACAAGAAACTTTAGCTGAAGATGTTCCATATATCCCCCTGTGGCAAACCAAAGAATACGCCTTTGCTCAAAATAATGTTGCAGGGGTAACTATCAATCCCAGTCAAAACATCCCCTTTTGGACAATTAACAAGCAATAAATAGCGAAGCTATTTGGGATGTAAATTTTTACCACGCCCAACAAGTCGCACGTTACAGTCGAGCAGGAAGTCGCCTTCCTACCCTCTGCTTCAAAACCGTGCTTGGGTAGAGTCGAGGGAGAGTATTATCTCTCGCCCCTCTCTGTAAAATCTGGACGTACCCGTTTCCGTGTATCCAGCTTCCGAAAACCTGGGTCTTTCCGACTTTTGCTCATGTGGATATAATGATGACAACTACTGTGGATTGCTAGTAGATTGTTAGCTTTCCAATTATTGTGGTTGTTGTCAATGTGATGCAGTTCCACTTTTTCATTATCAAGAAATTTCAGACCGCAATGTCCGCATGAATGACTTTGTTTTCTGAGTGTTCTAGCTGTATATCCGTCATAGAGGATGCTGTTTCTCTTCGACCAGTAGTTGATATCTCCGTCAAAGGGGGATTTATCCCCTTTTACGTTGTTGAAACTGTTCTCTGAGTAACCTACACTGGGGAAGACTATTTTTACCTTTTCTTCTGCTTGGTATCGGTTTATGGTTTTTGTTTTTAGGAACGTTTTAAACGTTCTGTGGGCTAAGTTCCACAGGCTGAACCTCGAACCGTCCATCTTGCAGTACTTGTGATAGTTTCGCCATCCTCTAACAATGGGTGCTAGCTTTGATACTTTTGTTGACGCGCCATAATTAGAGTTGTTGACGATGTGTTTAACTTTAGTTCGGAAAGCTTTGAAGTTTTCCACTGAGGGAGTACTTTTAAACTTACCGTTTGATTTCTGGACGTAAAAGTGCCATCCAAGGAAGTCAAACCCATCTGTCGAGGCGTAATCGTTCATTCCCCCCCCCTAAAAAACCAGAAATCGAAGTCAAATAATTCTCAGAACAGCGAATTGATGTATGCTATGAATTATGGCTGGATTAGATAAAGATGACTTGGCACAGATGAATGAAGACTACTTCAAGTCCCTCAATCAAGAGAGATTGGTTGAAGTTGCCAAAAATTTACATCAATTAGCCACAGATTTATGGGAAAAGCAGCAACAGAGTTCAGAAAATAGCTCTCAGCCTCCATCGAAAGATAGCCCTTATGCTT
>NZ_LR213929.1:6571-15700 GCF_900659865.1 Hyella patelloides LEGE 07179 | reverse complement strand
GTGCCAGATAAGATTCTATTTGGTTAAAACCTAAGTTCTACCTATGCTCTGTTTTGTCTTAGTGCGCCTCTGTTAGTAAGTCTTCCCTTGCGCGACGCGAAGCGAGTCCTTTAGGGTTTTCAAACGATGCGGGGCCTGACCACATCCTTGGCGGATAGAATATCTGTTCTCTTGGCTAGCATTCCCAAGTCCGCCTATGGGCGAAGTTTCCAGGAAACGAGACTGACAATGTTTTGAATTTACTTCAGAACACAAACCCTCAGCTTGTGACGGACATTTGCGCCTGTCTTGGTGTGACTTCGGTGTCTTGGTCAGCACCAGGAAGAAGAGAGTGTTTTGTGAGGATTTATCGGCTCAAGATTCAAAATTATTGAAGCTAATTCCCCCATTCTCGTCCTTGCTCAGTGTGCGTTCTTTAGCTTGGTCAGCTACAAGATACAGATTACTCGCGCGTTCCTTGGTTAATTAAAAATTATCAGGGTCACTCGTCAAATTTCGCTTTCAAGGGGGTGCTTTCCTTTGCTGAGGAGACGTATCTAGGTCTGACCGTAGGGTAGCTTTTACAAGTCCACTTTGCTTGTGGCTTCTGAGGAGCTAGTTGAGAAGAATGTTACCGCGAATTTTGACGGACGTGGCGCATTAATCTCTAATCAATACAGCTATCCTGACAATATCCATAATGACTAAAAAAGTGGGAACTTATTAGTAGGTGGGAATAGTGCTAGGTGAGTGAATGATGCTAAGAAACGAAACTCACGTTGGTGTAGGCTAGGCGTGATTATCCCACCTACTAAGCTATTACGCATTTAATTTGACGAGCGACTAGGCGTGATTAAAAATCACGACATGAGAATGCGCGAGTACCGCTGAAAGCTCGCCGAAGGCGACCCACAAAGGAACGTGCGAGTTGTTACTTGAGATTGAGAGTAATATTTTATAGTAATATTTTACAATAGCTGTTGCCAACTATTTTCCTGATAGCCAAAATCAAATAATTTAGGGTGTAATATTTCAGCCAATATTTCAGTCGAATCAACTAACCTAGGTCCTGGACGATTAAAATAAGCATTACCATCAACAATAAAAACCTGGTTATTTTGCACTGCTTTTAAACTTGACCATTGAGAATGTGTGGTTAAGGTGTAAGCTTCTTTTGCTGTTCTGGCTAAATCAAATCCACAAGGCATAATAATTATGACATCGGGATTAGCTGTTGTTAGTTTTTCCCAAGATATGTATGGAGAATGTTTTCCTTTTATACTTAATAAAGGTTGCCCTCCTGCAATCTCAATAAGTTCGGGTATCCAATTTCCAGCAGTCATTAATGGCTCAGTCCATTCAATAGCTACCACGGTAGGTAGGCTGGCTTTAACTGATACTTTGATTTTTTGAGTAATATTATTAATTCGTTCTTTTAACTGAGAAATAACTGATTGATATTCTACATTTAAAATTTGACCAACTCTAGCAATGTCTTGCCAAACTTCTTCCAACAAATTGGGTTGCAATGAAATAATCTGTGGTTGAGATTGAGTCAGTTTCGCTATGGCTTTAGTTACTTCAGCAAAATTTACTGCACAAACATCGCATTGATCTTGAGTAACAACGTGAGTAGGTTTTAACTGCTCTAATGTAGCAATTTTAACTTCATAAATACTCAATGCTTTTTGCAAGAGACTTTGAACATCTCTGTCGATTTCTGCACTTTGATTGTCACTATTTAAGCGAGCATTAGTACATACAGGTAAAGCTTTAATTTCTGAAGGATAATCGCATTCGTGAGAACGCCCCACTAAAGCTTTAGTTAAGCCTAAACAGGTAACAATTTCTGTTGCGCTAGGAAGCAAAGAAATAATTTTTAAATCATTAATATTCACCATCTAATTATTTATAAGCTTTGCAATACTTTACTATTTTTAATCAGCCAAGTATTGTTTTGGCGAATCAACTCGTAACCTACCACCAGATTACCTTGATAAGATTGACTTTGATTAAGTTGTCCTTGTTGATAATGCTTTGCTACCTCTTTAACTTCTGCTTCTACAGTAGCTAAATCAGAATTTTCTGGATTAATTTTAACAGAACGAATTTTCAAGCCGTGTTCAAATTGGCGATAAATGTTGTTTTGTTGATAATATGCAGAGCTATCACGCCATTGAGTTAACAAAGAATCAGTAAGTATCGAATTTAGTCGATCTGTTTGATATTCTTGTCCTAAAGCTGCTGCTTTACTATCTAACCATTTCTGAATTACTTTATGGGCTGATTCTGTGGTTAAAGCTGCTGTGGTTTTTGGTTTTGTGACGGTAACCTTTGGGGTTGTTGCTACAGCTGAATTTTTGGAAACCGCTGGAGTTTTAGGAGTTGACTGAGGACTTGGCAAAGGTGCTACTGATTCTACAACAATTTGTTGTAAGTATCTTTTTGTAACGGCAAAACCTAGAGTCCCGATTATTGCAGTTAAGCCTGCTAAAAACAATCCATACCTTAAATATTTTTTTGATGCAGAAGATTTTTGATTGCGCTTGATTCTCTTCTTTGATTTAGGAGGAGAGGCTGTTTTCTGACCAGGCTTTATTTGATGCTTGGTTTTTAAAGATGATTGTGTTGGAGTGGAAGCCGATTTTGGTAAGGATGAATTATGTCCTTTGAATAATTTAATACTTTGAGAGTTATGGGACACATTTGGGTAGGGTTGGATCTGGTTGTCAGTTCTTGTTCCAGCTAATCTTGATGATGTTTGAGGTAATTGTACTTCTGAAGATGTTGTTTGGCTGCTAGAAGGTGTTTTGTTGAAACTTGCTTGACGAGCAGTTTTTTTATTACCCAGCCAAGGAAATAGTTGATATAGTCTGTTCTGTTCTTTTTTTAACTTGGTAATTTCTTGATGAGATGATTGAGAAGAAGCAGTTTGATGGTTATTGTGAGTTACAGGAAAAACTTGATCGAGATATGCTTGAACATCACGATCGCTAAAGTATTGTGCCAGAGTTATTTTAATCGATCTCAAATCTTGAAATTGAGCTAAGACTTGTTGTTGTAACCACTGTTCTCCATAAAAACATAGTCCTGGCAACAAATCAGGAGCATTTTCCGAACGTTTTTGAATCAACTCCAGAGTGTTATTTTCTGTAATCTGCCTGATAATCTCCTGTGATTTTGTGGTTTGACCAAGCAGTAATGCACAAATAGCTCTTTCCCAGTGAGTATTATAGCGATCGCTTAATTCTTGTAATATTTTTTGTGCTTCTAAAATTGAACTGGGCTTTTTCTGGGCATAGCCTTCGGCAATCAAGGCATAGGCAGCTACACAACTACCTGGATGAGAACCTCGCTTTGCTTCTGCTAAAAACACGTCTTTTTGTTCTTGCAAGGTTAAATAAGTCCTAATTTGTTGAATAAAACAGAGAAATTGATCTGACTTTAACCCAGAAGGATCGCGATCTATCCCTTCAATTCCTTCTCGCTGCAAAAGCATTTCTTGTAATAGCTGTAATCCTTTAAATCTCAAGGAAGAGCCAGGAGGATTTTTCCCTAATAGTTCTAAAACACGATAGGGTTTCAATAAATTTAGTTCTTCTGCGATTTCTGCTTGAAGACGGGGAAATAAAGATTTTTCTTGTTGAAGAAGCTTTAATCCCATTTGTCCTGAGATAGCAGCGTGTTCAAATTCGTTTCTTCGCCACTGTTCGCGACTAAGCTCTAGATAAGATAATGCTAAACACAGTAAAATATCTGGTTTTTGTTCGGTTATGGAGCAAGTTTTGGTAGTGGTTGGGGAAGTTGCAGATTGGGATGATTTAGTTCTTTGAGCTTGCTCTTCGTTATTCAAACAGTCCGTTCCCAATCGCAAAACTATTTCATATTCTGCCAACTCATTAAGAATCATTAATGCTCCGATAAAAAACTCAGGCTCGATCTCAATATAGGGACTAACTGTCAGAGGTTTCGTCGAGATGGTGGTGTTCTCTGATTCGGCGACAGTATTTTGAGGAGAAAGGCTATCGGATGTTAAAGGCGTAAAAAAACTAGCATCGTATTCTGCTCTTGTTTCAGCGTTGCTGAGTACAGTATGGGCTTGTTCTAAAAGCTTTTTTTTAGCTGCGATCGCATATTCGCTATATTCGTGACAAGGCTGTTGTTGCAGTCGATCTTCATAGGCTCGATCCAGTTGTTCTGAATCTGCCTGAATAGGTACGCTAAGAATTCGGTAATAATCAAGAGTAATACGCACTGCTAGCTTCCTCTTACCCCAATTTATTTATAGTTTGATTTTATTTGGTCGAAGGTACTCCGCCTTAAAAGCGGTGCGCGGGGATGGGGGGACTTTTCTGGTTTGATGTTTTGCTGACCACAGTTGATTGCGGTCTGTTGAAGTCCCCCCTATCCACCCCTGGCGAGGTTGCCTCGCCCAAGGAACGCCCTAAAGGACTCGCTACGCATCGCGCATCGCGCACCAAGACAAGACGGAGCCTGCTTCGACTTCGTCAATCTGTAGCAGAAGTTTGAGAACAGAGAGCAGAAGATTTGTTGTCGGACAAGAGATTGCCATAGAGCTTTGAAATATTCGAGGTTCTCCCGATTACTAATTGTATGTAGATCTCAAACCAATTCCATTTTGAGAAGACTTTATAATTGTGCTTCAAAAACATAGAAGAACTTATGCTTCTACCGTTGAATATCTGCCGTCTGACATCTGCTTGAAAAAAGTCAAGGCAAAATGTCAACAAACACTTGACGCGCTTGCCATTATGGCAAACATCTTTTATAGATAGCTATATTCTACAGAAAATATTTAGAAATACTAACGAAAGTTGATACAGTACTTAACTAATTAGAAAATATTCTTAACGTTAGTACCAATGAGCAAATCTCAACCAAAAATTATTGTTTTAGATGACGATCCTACTGGCTCTCAAACGGTTCATAGTTGCTTGTTATTGATGCAATGGGATGTGGAAACTCTCAAAATTGGCTTGCGAGATAAAGTGCCTATTTTCTTTGTGCTGACTAATACTAGAGCAATTGCTCCAGAGAAGGCAAGATCGATCGCTCAGCAGGTGTGTCGTAATCTAAAACAGGCTCTTGCTGAAGAGCAAATTACTAATTTTTTGGTAGTTAGCCGTTCTGATTCCACTTTACGAGGACATTATCCCATTGAAACAGATGCGATCGCTGAAGAGTTAGGGGATTTTGATGCTCATTTTCTCACTCCTGCTTTTTTTGAAGGAGGAAGAGTTACAAAAGATAGCGTTCACTACCTCTTAATTGATGGGACTTTAACCCCCGTCCATGAAACAGAATTTGCTCAAGATTCTGTCTTTGGTTATAGTTACAGCTACTTACCAGACTATGTAGCGGAAAAAACTCAAGGTAAAATTACTGCGGATCGAGTAGTTACTCTGCAATTAAGCGATCTACGTAGCAATGATTTACCAGCAAAACTTTTAGATTTAAACAATAATCAATGTGTAGCGGTAGACGGGGAAACTCAAGCAGATTTCGATCTTTTGGCTCAAGCTATTTTAGATACTAGCAGCCAGGGAAAACGATTTTTATTTCGTTCTGCTGCAAGTTTGTTAACTTCACTAGCTCAGTTGGGAGAGCAACCCATTGCACCCGATAGCATGGCTACTTATAAACCTACAAACAAACCAGGAATCGTGCTGGTAGGCTCTCATGTTAGTAAAACAACCCGCCAACTCAAACAATTATTACAAGAATCTGCCACCACAGGAATTGAAGTGAATGTTGTGCGCCTACGAGATAATCCCCAACAGAGAGACAGTATTTTACAAGAAACCCTAGACTCGGTATTGACTGCTTGGCAACAAGGACAAACTCCCGTAGTATATACCAGTCGTGAAGAATTAAGCTTTGCAAATATCCAGCAGCGTCTTGACTTTGGTGTCGAGGTATCTAACCTGTTAATGGATGTAGTCAAAGGCTTACCCGCAGAAATTGGCTTTTTGATTAGTAAGGGTGGTATTACCTCTAATGATGTTTTAAGTAATGGTTTACAGCTCAATACAGCCAGACTTTTAGGACAAATTATCCCAGGAGTTTCTGTGGTGAAAACAGCCGAAGATCATCACCAGTTTCCTAATTTGCCTGTAGTTTTGTTTCCTGGAAATGTGGGCAGCGATCGCGGATTGGTTGATGCGTGGAGTAGATTAACAATTTTTTTAGCCAATAGATAGATGGTATGTTACATTTTTCTAAAAATTAGAGGTCAATCAAGTAAATAATAATTATTTGTCGGGGCGAACACTTATTCGCCCTTACGGAATTTAGTATGAATTATTATCTTTGTAAACAACGAAGAACTATCTAAAAATCTATTAATCCCAATCCGCCGACAGTTATTGGTTTAGGGGTTTTAAAGTAATAATTGCTATACTATATCTAAGTGCATTTACGTAAATCATCATCTGTTTATGCAATAATCAAACAATATTCACTGCAAATTTGTGAAATTACGCTATCATCACCTCAAAATTTAGTAGAGATAGAAATACCTACAAAAGTAAAACATCAGCGAATTATATTAAGATGGGAAACAATACTTCTTGGTTAAATGTATATTTTCTTGATCTTCAGAACATTAATTTAACAATTTGGAATCAAATATTAACAAATAGCCTGATACGAAACTACATGAGTTAGTATATTTTTGATAAAAAGACCAAAATAATGGTCATATTAAACTATAAGCAATGGTTTTTGAGCCTAGTTTATCAACTGATAACACTAGCGATGCTCCCGCTTCCCCCTTGGTTAGTTGCTGCTCGCAAGTACAAATAAAACATAAAGGCGATCGCCTCCTCCTGGTTTTGCCTCAAGAGGGGGAAACAAATTTAGAATTGCCTTGGTCAGAAGTTTGGCAAGAATTAAAGCATCTTCTAAAAAGAAGAGAACAATCTTGGCAGCCAGAAACATCCGTCTGTTTGGTTGCTGGCGATCGCTTAGTAGATACAAGGCAATTGCAAACTATTGCCAAAACTCTTAGAGAAGTAGAACTTAAATTAACTACGGTAAGTACGGGAAGAAAACAAACTGCCGTAGCAGCAGCTACTGCGGGCTATTCCGTAGAGCAGAATAATCGAGCAAATTTATCTCCCTTTATCTCTCATGGACAACCAAATTCCACAGAGTCTTTAGCCGAGCCTCTTTACCTACAACAGACAGTACGTTCTGGGGTAGAAATTCGTCATGCAGGAACAATTATTGTCTGTGGGGATCTCAACCCAGGAGGAGTAATAATTGCTGCGGGTGATATTTTTGTTTGGGGAAGGCTGCGGGGAGTAGCCCATGCAGGAGCTAGAGGTAATCGCAAGTCTCGGATCATGGCACTTCAGATGGAATTTACTCAGTTGCGGATTGCCAGTACCGTCGCTAGATCGCCCCAAAATTTACCCCATAGTTTGGAACCTGAAGTTGCATTTATCAGCAATCAGGGTATCAGTCTGGCAAGAGCCAATGATTTTACCAAAACCCGTTTATTTTCTCCCTCAGAAGATAGCTGGGTTCGGACGAATAACTAAATAACTAAATAGACATCTTTAATCATTAATCTGAAGCCATTGTAAAACCTCAGTGAACTTTTAATTTCTGGAGATGTCTAATAAATAAATAACTAAATAACTAATAACTTAACAGTCCTCATTAATTAAATTTGAATTCAAAGGAAAGTATGAGTCGTATAATAGTTGTCACTTCTGGTAAGGGAGGAGTCGGTAAGACCACAATTACATCTAACTTAGGAGCAGCGATAGCTACTCTTAATCGTAAAGTAGCTTTGGTTGATGCTGATTTTGGTTTAAGAAACCTCGATCTACTCCTGGGGTTAGAAGAAAGAGTAGTTTACACTGCTATGGATGTGATAGCTGGAGAATGCCGTCTGGCGCAAGCCTTAGTTAAGGACAAACGCCTAAATGGTCTGGTATTATTACCCGCAGCCCAAAATCGCAGTAAAGAATCTGTTGAGCCAGAACAGATGAAAACAATTATTACGGCTTTGGCTAAAGGATACGACTACATAATTGTTGATAGCCCTGCTGGTATTGAATTAGGTTTCCGTAATGCTATTGCTGCTGCTCAAGAAGCCATTATTGTTACCACCCCAGAAATTGCAGCCGTTAGAGATGCAGATCGGGTAATTGGTTTACTAGAAGCAGAAGGAGTTAACAAAATAAATCTGATTGTCAATCGAGTTAAGCCTCAAATGATTGAAGAGAAAAAAATGATGAGTGTAGAAGATGTGATCGAACTTTTGGGTGTTTCTCTAATTGGAGTAATTCCAGACAATGAATTAGTGATTGTTGCAACTAATAAGGGTGAACCTTTGGTTGTCGGACATAAAGATAGTTTGCCCGCAATAGCTTTTCATAACATCGCCCAACGTTTAGAAGGGGAAAAAGTCCCTTTCCTTGATTTTACCTCTGGTGACAGCAACATTTTGAACCGTTTACGTCGGATGTTTGGTGGCTAAAACCATCGTTCATTTGTCATTTATAAATCTTATAAATCATTAATAATGACCAGTATTTAATTGTTAACAATATCTACTATGGATAATTTAGTTGGGAAAAAATCGTTCTATTTTAATTCTTTTAAGGTAGCTGTGAGCACTCAGAAACTAATTTTTATCAAGCATCCATTATGTTCAACTCACACCTGCTTTAAGCAATAGAGCGATTGGTGAGGTTTCTTAGTTAATTTAAGCTTCCCGTTCTAGACTTCCCCAAAATATATCCCTTGATAAAATCTTGCTCAGATCTCTCATCCATGTTCAATAAAAGTACAATAAAAGTAAAATGAAAGTAATTGATTTTCTCGAAATGCTTTTTCCTCGCAATCATGATGCTGACAGTGGACAACAAGCAAAAGAACGATTACAAGCGGTTCTGGCACACGATCGTGCTACAATTACTCCTGAAATAATCGATACTATGCGAAGAGAAATTCTTGAGGTAGTAGCTTGTTATGTAGATGTAGATCGAGACGAGATAGAATTTGGTTTAGAAAATAGTCAGCGTATTACTTCTCTGATTGCTCATTTTCCAATTCGCAAAGTTAAACGAACTACTACAGAAAAAATGAATTCTACAGAACAAAGCAAAAAAACTG
>NZ_LR213929.1:0-6490 GCF_900659865.1 Hyella patelloides LEGE 07179 | reverse complement strand
CAAAAAAAATTTTTTGACAAGCGAACTCGGCAACTTTTAATCGGCAAAGCAGTAGGGGCGTGCTTGCCATTCGTCTTTAAATTTTGATGAGTAATTTTTAGTTACTAGGGACTTCTCCAAAAATCATTTTTTAACCAAGAAGCATCTTGCTTTCTGTCAGTTTTAATCTCTAAAAGTCTCATACCTTTTTTAGGTAAAGGGTTTAATAATGGGGGTAGTTGTTGCCAATTATCAATCAACTTATACTCAACACCATAAGTTTTACATAATTGGGCAAAGTTAATATTTTGTGGTATGGCAAAGTACTCTTCAAAAGGTGGATCGAATTGAGAGATTGGCAAAGTTTCAAAAATACCACCACCATTATTGTTAATCACAATGATAGTTAAATGTCCTGAAAAGTGGTTATTAATTAGAAATCCGTTGGTGTCGTGTAGTAGTGCCAAATCGCCACTTAATATCACCGTAGGGCGATCGCCATCAGCAATTCCTAAAGCAGTGGATAATGTACCATCAATACCATTTGCACCCCGATTAAAATAAGGGATCACTTGACTATTATTGGGTTGCCAAAAAAATTCGGCATTTCTCACCGACATACTATTAGCTAAAAAAATTGGCGTTTTTGGGGGTAAATGTTGAGAAATTAACCAAGCAGTTTTTCCTTCATAAAGATTGTCTAGAGGTCTTAATTTTTCTGCGATCGCTTTAATAGTTTTAGTTTCTAATTCGCACCAATTTTTTAAATAGTTACCGACATTATTAATAATATCTTCAGTTATAATACTTTTAGTAAATGCTTTGATAGAAGTTCTTAAATGAATTGTTTTACTATGTAAGGGATCGAAGTTTTCCTGATTACAAGTAATAATATAACGAGTTGCTTGAACTGAACTAAGCCAGTTTCTTAATTGTTTGCTGGTGGGTAATTCTCCTATTTGAATAATGACTTTTGGCTGTAATTTGGCTGCTTGTGTTGGCTCTCGTAAAATAGTATCGTAAGTTGTAATTAAATAAGGATTTAGCCTTGCATAATTACGTAAAGGAGATAAAGCTTCTGCTAATACAGGGAATTGCAATTTTTTAGCTAGTAAAGCAATTTCTTGACAATACTTTTCAGGATGTTCTGTTTGAGTTAAACCACTAATAATAATGCCTTCCGTATCTAATTTTAGAGATGGAAACATCATATTACACTGAATATTGTTATTAAGATTAAACCCCCGAAGGTGAGAAAAAAAATCCTGTTTGGCAAATTTTGCCATCTTAGCTTGTATTTCTGGTTGGATAATTGGTGCTAGTGGTTCACGAAAAGGACAATTAAGATGCACCACTCCCCTAAAAGGAAATAATGATTTTTCCCAAGCTTGCACTATATGTTGTCTTAGGTAACAAAGCATTTCTCTATTAGCTTCAGGTATTGCTAACTCGGTATACCAGTTGGGGTAATTACCATAAAGCTTAATCTGATCTATAGTTTGTCCCGCATGACAATGGCGTAATTCTGGAGGGCGATCCGCCGTTAATACAATGAGGGGTACACCAGTCTCTTTAGCTTCAATTATCGCAGGATAAAAGTTTGCTCCTGCTGTTCCCGAACTACAAACTAAAACTACAGGAAGATGAGTTCTCTTAGCTTTTCCCAAGGCGAAAAAAGCTGCGGAACGTTCATCTAAAATAGGAATAGTTCTTACTTGAGGATGTTTGGCAAAAGCAATAGTTAAAGGGGTGGAACGAGAACCAGGACAAATAACAGTATCTTTTAATCCCAAACAAACTAAAGTTTCAACTAAAACAGAACACCATAAAGTATTTACATTACGAGAATCTAGCAGCATTACCTAGCTAACAATTAACTGAGTGAATATCATATTGTTTGATTAGAACATTTATCATGTCTTAAATTCTATAGTCAATTTTAACTGGCTATAAATTGAAAAAGCTTTACCTACGCTAGATAAAGATAACGTGACGTTAGAGCCGATAACTTCAATCATTTATTAATGTGAATTCGATAAATACAAAATCAAGCTGACATTTATCAATGTTTAATAATAAACGATAAATGTCAAACCAAAGCTTTGAGCAAAGATTGTAATTTAAGTTGAATTTCCACAAATTCTTTATCAGGATTAGAACCAGAAACAATTCCCGCACCAGCATAAAGACGAGCGCGATTTTTTTCAATTAAAGCCGAGCGAATTCCTACTACAAATTCACAATTTTCTCGACGATCGATCCATCCTAAAGGGGCAGCATATAAAGCACGATCAAATTTTTCGTAATGGCGAATTTTGTCAAAAACAATTTTATTAGGAACTCCTGCAACTGCTGGAGTAGGATGTAATTGAGCAACGATATCTAAAGGATCGATTCCTTTCGGTAAATGGGCATAAATTGGTGTCCAAAGGTGCTGTATATTTGATAGCTGTAACAATTGCAGGGGTAATTGATGGGGCTTTAATCCCATATCTTGCAGCCTTTCTAATATAAAATCGCTGACTGCTTGATGCTCTCGTTTTTCTTTACGATTTTTGAGTAAAATGTTTGCCCATTGCACATCTTCAGAAGTGCTTTTTCCTCTAGGAGCAGAACCAGCTAAAGCATCAGTTACTAACTGTTTATTTTGAATACTCACTAAACGTTCGGGACTCGCACCAATAAAATCCTGTCCTCGATCATTCCCAATAGCAAATATATAGCAATCTGGATGACGCTCGCGAAGATTACTTAAAGAATCAGTAACATTAAAATGTTTTTCTGATTTAATATCTACTGCATGGGCAATTACTATTTTGCTCAATTCATCTATTGCAATAGAGTCTAATGCAGAACGAACTGTAGATTTAAAATACTGAGAATTTTGTGCTGAAAATAAGTTTCGCTCTTCCCAGCTAACTTCTTCTCTCTCTCTAGTAGAAAGCTGTTCGTATCGTGACCAATCAATAGACTGTATTTTTTGACTGAATTGTGTTTTAATTTGCTTTAAATTTTGTTGGTTAACTAGCGGGAAGTTAACAATAAAAAAATGATTTTTATTCTTTTTGGCAATTTGAAAACGAGGTAAAAAAATAGTAGCAGCAGGATGAGACTTATTAGCTAATTCTGATTGACTAAAGAAAGAAAAACTACAAAAAATACGAGCTTCACTACCATTTATGTTAGTATCTCCCTCTGAGATGATTTGTTTAAAACAGCTTTTAATAAAACTTTGTGTTTTCGCAAATCTGGCATTAGATTCGATCGTTAAATTTCTAGTAATTCCCCATGCAGCAATCGCTTCTTGTTTGCTAGGATTTTCCCAATAAAACCGTAGAGTATTAGTAGGAGCAAACTGTTGTAAAACAGCTAAAGGATCGACCACAGGAATTTTTTGAACAAAGCTCAAAATTTTAGTACTTTCATCAACTGAAAAAGAAAAAGATCGATGGTGCCAAAAATTATCTAGTTCCAGGCGATCGAGAATAAATTCATTTTCTTGAGATATTACGGGCATAGATATTTTAGATTGTGTCATTCCAAAGGGAAACAAGGGTAAAATTTTATTAAAAAAATTAAATTATGGGATTAACTGCCAGCAATTAGCAAAAAAATTGCTGTCTCAATTGTATGTTAATAAATTATTGCCAGGCTCTTATATTCTATAGAGATAAACCTATAGAGCTTATGATGCTGCAATCTCCTTCTCTTTCAGTCTGTCAAAATTGTATAAATATTTGGTGGAAAAGCACAACACCTCACCAAAGCAGATTGAACCGATCGTGTCCGATCTAATAGTAAAACATGAATTTTCGTAAAACTTTGTAAACTAAAGGATTCAGACCTGATAGGGTACAAGATAGTCACGAAAAATAGTAGGTTGTTAGACCTAGTGTTTAATTTCGTTAAGCTAGTATGTTTTTGTTGTAAATGCGATCGCGATTTGAATGACCACCAATCAAGTAAAATCAGAAAACCTGAACATCTCTTCTCGTAAACTGTGGTTAGCTGCTATCAAACCTCCTATTTATAGCGTTGCAGTTATTCCGATTTTAGCGGGTACAGCCGTCGCTTTTGCTGAAACCAGAAATTTTACACCTAATATCTGTTTCACTTTTCTCGGCTCGGCTATTTTAATTATTGCTTGGCTTAATCTCAGTAATGATGTTTTTGATGCTGATACTGGTATCGATGTTAACAAAGCTCATTCTGTAGTCAATCTTACAGGAAACCAATCCTTAATTTTTTGGCTCAGTAACCTTTGTTTACTGCTTGGTTTTTGTGGGATTGCTTTGATCTGTTGGTGGCAAAAAGATTGGATGGTATTTAACCTAATTTTACTTTGTTGTGCTTTGGGCTATTCTTATCAAGGACCTCCCTTTCGTTTTGGTTACTTGGGGTTAGGAGAGATTATTTGTTTCTTTACTTTTGGTCCTGGTGCAGTGTCGGCTGCTTACTATTCCCAAACTCACAACTTTTCCCTTGCTTGTTGGGCGGTTGCTACTTTAATTGGTATTAGTACTTCGATTATTCTCTTTTGCTCTCATTTCCACCAGGTAGAAGACGATTTAGCAGCAGGAAAGAGATCGCCTATTGTGCGTCTTGGCACAGCCAGAGGAGCGAAAGTATTAGCCATTTTAACCATTAGTATCTATTTGGGTACAACTATCTTGAGCATCCTTGGCTATCTTCCTCAGACAACATGGCTTATTTTTGCCAGCTTACCTATCGCTTTTCAGCTAGTGAATCATGTTGCCCAGTATCATGATTCTCCTCAAAAAGTGAGTAACAGCAAATTTATAGCTGTTAATCTTTATCTAGTTAGTTCAACATTACTAATAACTGGGTTAGTGATCTCTTGATCTATCCCTCTTATGTCATCTTGGGTAAATCAAAAAAACTAACAAGCGATGAGTTTCTTTTGTTGTTGTCGAAAAATTCTCAGATTACTAAACCCCAAAAACTCGTTCATAATCTCAATTAATTTAAGAAACCCTCGTTTCGTTTCATGCGAGGCTGAGTGAAGATTTCTAACCAAGGTAGAATTAAACAATGAAAGATATAGGGTTGACGAGTGCGGGGAGATTCCGCTTTCAATAATTTTATTTTTGGGATTCAACAATTAATCTATTTGATAATAAAGCGAGCTTCCGCCCCTGGCGAGGTAACATCGCGACATGAGAAGGCGCGAGTTGACCCTACAAAGTTTTTATGAATGATTTAGGATTGCTACATAATCATAACTTTTCCCAAAAAAAGTCTTGACCTCATGTTATGTTTTACATGACTTTTGGGAACTCTGTTCTATATAAAAAGCTGATAGAGACTATCTTTATTAATAGTATGGTCAGTTTCTACTGGAGCAAAACAGTTTGAGTATCATCATAAATTCTTGTCATAAATAGCTTGATAGTTCAGAAGTGTAAGTCAGTTTATCTCTTATTACTTCCCAAATTTTTCCATGACATTGATTGTCTGAGATAAATATAGATAACGTGTATTCAAAATACAATGTTAAAGAAGCTAATTTTATATCAATCAATTTTAACTGAATTCATGATTGCGACAATTTTAAATTAACCACTAATCCTAAAGTAGTGAGTGAGAACAAATAAATAAAAATTAGACTGTAAAATAAAGCGAAATTTAAAAATTGCGGATCAAAGATCATCATCAAAAGTAGAGATAGTCTGGAAATCAAATCAACCTCTTTTACAGATCATCATCAAGCAATAACATTTATTTTTTATGTTTAACCAGCTATAAGCTGTAAGCAAGGTTTAATTTATCTACTTCGTGCATAGTGGAATAAGGCATAGTGGTGGGTTTAATTCCCTCACTATGCCAGTCAAGCTTATAGCTAATCGCTACGCGATTTTAATTAGTCGCACTTTGAATTAAAGGCTTCTTCGACAATTATTCAAAAAATAAATCTGGATTAATTAAATTTACCACAATAAAAGGAGGTTGCTGTGATGATAGAAATAGTGAAAATTATTCAACCATCTGGACAACTCGATAACAACAATATTAATTTATTGCATAAAGAGGTCATGAACTTCTTAACTAGAGGAGTTCAAATAATTCTTATTGACTTCCAAGATGTAACGTACATCGATCTCGATAGTGTAGAATTTTTAAAAATCATCTTATATGATGTCCATAATCATCAAGGTTATTTTTATATTTGCTCTCTCAATGAACAAGTATATACAACATTTAAAGTTACTAATAATACAAGTATTTTTAATCCTTTAACAGACCGTAAAGAATTTGAAGAAACAGTTTTATCTAAAATTTTATAGTTACATTAAAATATTTATTAATAAAATGTTCTTTACTTTACATAATTCTCATCAAGTATAAATTATAAAATATAAAACTTTAAATGAATTTAACTTACTAATAAGCAATTTCAAACAAAATTGTCTAATTATTTATTCAATTTGGACACTCTATGGATAGTATATTCACGAAGTCAGAAATCTGAAGTCGTGATGTCAGTCGTTTT
>NZ_LR213928.1 GCF_900659865.1 Hyella patelloides LEGE 07179 | reverse complement strand
AAGGGTAATTCAAAATTTTCTGGGGTAAGCTCCGACTGGCTAGTTTTACGGTACATTTGTTCTTGCTGAGATAAGTGCAAGGGTCTTTTACCAATTTTAGGGGTTTTTCGCCATTTTTACTTAACTTTTTGCTGCGCCCAAAATCCTTGTAACCTTTATTTGCTCAAGGTTGTCAAGTTATTCAGCAAACCCTAAGTAGTCCAGAGGCTAAATTGACTTTCAGGAACGCCAGGTAAACCGTTATCGACAATATCGGTATTGTCTTCACTGACAAAAGCATCGAGATAGGTATAGGCAGTAGTAATGTTCCAACCAGGTACAATTTCACCACTGAGATTTAGTTCAATTCCGCGACTGGCTTGTTCTCCTGTTTGAATGTCAAATAAAGGGTCATCAGGATCGGTTGTTCTGACATTTTGCTTGCGAATATCAAAAGCAGCAAAGGTAAAGCTGAGTTCATCGGTTATATCTGTTTTGACTCCCACCTCAAACTGTCTTCCCGTCTCAGGCTCAAAAAGCGAATCATCAGCGTTACGGCTACTACCAAAAGCTGGATTATAGGAAGTTGTATAAGAAGCATAGATCGATATAGGTTCGATGGGCTTGTAAACAATACCGAAACGGGGAGTAAAATCACTGTCGTCCTGCTTGAATTCTTGCCTTTCTTCACCTAAATCTTGTGTAGTACGGAATTGATCGACATAATCAAAGCGAACTCCCGCTAATACTATCAAGTTAGATAAAAGCTCAACTTGGTCTTGCAGATAGACACCCACCGAATCAAGATTGTCATCTCGGAAGAAATTGGGATTAACTTCAAACGGTTCATTAGTATAAACGGGATTAAAAACATTAATGGAAGGATAAGGATCGCCGATATCGAAGCCTGAGTCTCTGGTAT
Organism: Hyella patelloides LEGE 07179; assembly: GCF_900659865.1. Classification (GTDB taxonomy): domain Bacteria; phylum Cyanobacteriota; class Cyanobacteriia; order Cyanobacteriales; family Xenococcaceae; genus Hyella; species Hyella patelloides. The sequence continues at coordinate 14,996 of NZ_LR213928.1, read as the reverse complement.
CGTGAATGTATTCTGTGCCAAACAAAACTTGGTGTTTTATTGAACCCGTATTAAACTCGGCGATCGCATCAACGCTGGCAAACAGTCTGGTGTATGTTTCATCTGTACCGTATTCATTGCGCGTTAATTCTCCTGTATCTAGATTGAATTCATCAGGAAAGACCGCAAATCGATTGGGATTGTATTCGCTGTATTCTAGTGTGTGCCTGAGTGACCAAGTATTGTCAAACTGATGATTTAACCTGTAACCAATTCTAAACTGCTCTTGCTCGAACTCGGCAAAATCTTCGCTGAGAAATCTTTCTTGAGGAATTTCACCACTGGGAATAGAAATTATACTGCCGTCTGCGGGAAAGCCATCATCTGTAGTTTCGCTTTCGCTGATATACTGACCGAAAAAATTAATTGAAGTGTTTTCACCAATATCCCAAGTAAGAGTAGGGGAAACCAGAAATCTTTCCCCATTTACAAAGTCGCGGAAGCTTTCATAGTTTTCATAGGATAGATTCAAACGATACTTGACCGTTTTTGATTCGTTTAAAGGTCCAGAAATATCTACCGCTCCTTCATAGGTATCAAAATTTCCCGCACCAAAGGATACCGAGTAAAAAGGTTCGCTCAGAGGTTGTTTGGTTACTAAATTAATAACTCCCCCTGGTTCTCCTTGACCGAATAAAACTGAAGCAGGGCCTTTTAGCACATCAACTCGTTCGATATCGTTGGTACTCAGTGGTGCTAATGAATTGGCAGGAATACCATTGCGAAAAATTCCGTCCCCTACATTAAAACCACGAATCTTAAAATTAGGACCAAAAACACTGCCTGTTCTTCCCCCAGCTTCAACTACACCAGGAACGGTTTCTAGCGCATCACCTAATTCCCTAACATTACGATCTTTCAATACTTCTTGAGGAACTGCCTGAACTGATAACGGCGTATCTCTTATCGGCGTATCCGTACCAATTGCCGTGCTGGAGTTGGTAGGATTATAACCATCACCCTCTGCCTCTCCTGTAGCAATAACTTCAATCTCTTCATCTGGTACGGTTTCTGCTGTTACACCATCAGGAGTAACGCTTAACACCAAATTATTCCTACCAGGCACTACTTCTGCCCTTGGTGCTTGCTTCTCTCCCGTAATAGTTACGCGGATACTGGTGTCATCTACTCTGTTGACTGCAATCCTACTAATTCCTGTTGTGGGATTCAGTTCCTCCACACCATTCCTAAGTTTAAATACCAAAGTCGCATCGAGAATATCGATTACTAGGTCATTACCGACTGGCAAAATTAACGGTACTAATCTTTCACTTCCCGCTACCGTTTCTAAAACTAACTCCAACCCCTCATCAGTTTGGTTAACCGTAACTCCTGTAATCCGCGTCACCCCCTGAGCAAGCAAATCCATAGCCGTATTTCCAGGATTGAGATATATCTTCGTCTCTCCCCGTCCCTCTTGTCTCCCAGTCTCCCCTGCTCCCAAAACTGGCATTGCAGCAAAGGATAATAAACCTGTCAATATAAGTAACTGTTGCCAACGATTTAACATAACTCCACACACCTTCAAATAAAAGGCAGAACACCTTCTATTTATTGATATCTATTCTTAATAGAGGAATCGTATCAGAAGGAGAGCCATGAAAATAGCACTAAAGTTGTACTAAACGGAATAAGATTTGTCTTAAACGGAATTTTTGTATTGAGCTTGATATTGTTTGGGTGACACGCCGTACTTTCTACGAAATACTCTAGACAGATAGCTGCAACTGCCAAACCCAACTTGAATAGCAATCTCTGACACATTAAAACGGTTTTCCAATAAAAGCTGACGGGCTTGTTCCAAACGATAGTCGTGCAAATAGCCAAAAGCAGTAGTGCCAAACACTTCGCGAAATCCGCGTTTGAGGGTGCAATCATTGAGTCCCACCTGTCGCGCCAAATCAAGCAACAATGGTGGGCGATCGCTTTGCTGTGTCAAAATTTCTTTAGCATGATAAATACGGTCTATATCATCGGGTTTTAGAGTAAATGCAGAACGTTTGCTTTGATGTCGTTCTTTTTCCTCTTCAATTAATAATGCCATTAGTTCCCACACCTTACTTTCCAAATAAATCTTTTTGGTAATGTCATGAAACGGACAGTGCAGGATTTGATGTAGTACCGTTTGCATAGCAATAGTGGTCGTATCGCGACGCTGATAATAGATATCGCTTTCTTTTATCAAATGATCCAATCCCATAGATGCTAAATCGCGATCGCCCAAAAAAGTTTGAAATACCTCTGGCTCGATGTGAACACTTACTTGCACAATTGGTTCTGTTGCCGAACGTTCCCACTTTTCGCGAGGAGCTATACCACTACCACATAATGAATATTGTCCCGCAGCAATGTAATCAGGTGTATGTGTTCCTGATACTCTAAATTCATATTCTAAGGAATGCGATCGCTCAGAAGATTGCACGATTACATCATCGTATAGCTGGTAACGGTCAATTGCCAGTTCTACGCCTTGTCGTAGCTGAATTTCGCGGTATGTCCCTTGCCCTAACTGTTCTGGATACTGCCAAGTAACGTCAAATTTATCATTATGGTTGAGATGCTTTTTACGTTGAGTTTCGCAAACTAAATCCCAGTAATCTTTTTTGGAAATTGTGATGGGCATTTTCTAAGTAGCAGATAGCAAGTAGCAAGTAGCAATTAAGGCAAACAAGAAGCTAATAGTTGATAGCTAGGAGCATTTGATTTTGTATGTCATTGCTAAAATTAACCACTTTTCTTTAAAAGATACTTTAATTGCTAATTATTTTCAATATGCTTAAAAAGAGCGGATGAGCAATCAGGCGATCGCATTTTTCCTAGAGACTCAAATTAGTTTTCAGATATTAGAAAAAGATAATGACAATGTTTGATGCGATCGCTTTAACGATCTATCTTTAGAAGAGTTAGAAAATCTGGGGAAAGTGTTGCTCGATTTTCAAGGAATGAACGATTTAGAAGCTTGGTTGAGTCAAGAAAATGCTTAGAAGTCAGTTGTTAGTCCCCTTGTCTCCACTATCCGTCTAATTCTTCACGCTGTCGAGCAATAAATCTGGTAAAGCTTCTAAGATAAGTTGGTCAGTTAATGGTCCACGAGTATGACCACTCCAGAGATAACTGTCTACAAAAAATACTCGACCTTGCTGAAAAACTGGCATGGATTTGAGTAAAGGTTTTTGCGCCCATTTTTTCTCCAGCAATTCTCATTTTGAAAAGGAATAGAGAAAAATTTTGCCGAGAAAAAGGAAATGAAGCAGCAAGTTAGCGTGTTATTTACGCTAACTACAACCACCAAACAAAAATTTTTGATTAATGGCACAGAAAAATTTATAAAATCTTATAAATTAGTGCGATTGTAGCTATTGAATTAAATAAAATGGTACAAAAAGTTAGAAAAATAGAAATTAATCAATTAATTAATTTTTTAAGTAAAGAATTAGAAGACCTACCAGATAGTCGAAAACAGGGAAATAACAAAAAGTATGAAATATCTGATGGAGTATTATCAGCATTTTCAATATTTTTGACTCAATCACCTTCATTTTTAGAACATCAAAGGTTAATGGAAAAGATGAAGCAAAAAAATAATGCTGACAGTTTATTTAAAGTTAGTAAAATCCCCTGTGATAATCAAATAAGAAATTTATTAGACCCCGTTCCTGCTCAAACAGTTTATCCAGTTTATCAGAAAATTTTTAAATGGTTAAAAGAGAAAAAAGTTCTGAAAAAGTTTTTCTATTTAGAGGGAGAAATATTGATAGCTCTAGATGGAACAGAATATTTTTCATCTAAAAAGATTAGTTGTCCTCATTGTAACTCTCGTAATCACCGAAACGGAACAACAACATATTTTCATGGTTGTGTGATTCCTGCTGTAGTTTCACCAAAGGCTGAAACAGGTAATTAGTCTCGAACCAGAGTTTATCAAAAAACCAGATGGCTCGAAGAAACAAGATTGTGAAAATGCTGCTGTAAAAAGATGGTTACATAAAAATCCTCAAAAACAAGATGATAATCCTGTAACTCTTTTAGGAGATGACTTATACTCTCGTCAACCTATCTGTGAATTAGCGTTATCAAAGGATTATAATTTTATTTTTGGGAAGCCCGTGAAACTTCACATAAAACTTTATATGAGTGGCTAGAATTTTTAGAAAAAAGTGGGGAAGTTAAAACTCTAGAAAAGAAAGAATGGAATGGAAGAAAGGAGTTAATTTATCGCTATCGTTATACTAATAAAATCCCCCTAAAAGATGGAGATGATTCGTTACAAGTTAATTGGTGCGAATTCACAATCATTAATCAAAAAACACAAGAAATTACTTATCAAAATAGTTGGATTACTAATCATAAAATTAGTAACGATAACGTTGAAAAAATTGTCAAAGCTGGTAGAAGTAGATGGAAAATTGAAAATGAAAGTAATAATGTTTTAAAAAATCATAGTTACAACTTGGAGCATAATGCAAGGTCATGGTCAAAATAATTTATGTGAGATGTTGTTGAGTTTAAATTTGTTAGCTTTTTTATTTCATTCAGTTTGAGATTTAGCTAATTCTACTTATAAGAAAGTTCGTGATTTGTTAGTCAGCCGTCGCAGCTTTTTTAATGACATTCGGGCATTACTCAAGTATTTTTGGTTTGTAACTTGGCAAGATTTGTGGAATTTTATTTTGACTGATAATGTCTTTAATTCCACATCTAATTCTAGTTAAATATTAAAAATAGTTTGAGGAGGTGATGCTTAATTTTTATGGCTCACAATTGACTTTTATGGCAAATATCAACCCAGTTTTTGAGTTGATATTAGTTTTTGGTGACCATTTTTCCCTTTTAGGATTACATATTTAATTAAATTGTGCTTCAAAAGTCTCTTCTCTTCTTTGTTCTCTATTTTTACAAGAGAACATTTTTTCTTTTTCCCTTCAAAATGAGAACTGCTGGGATATTCATCCTGATTGTACAATTTTTCTCCTAAAATCAAATCTGGTTGGACAAGGGTAAGACGTTCGAGAGAAGGAGAATAGCGATCGCCAACTCCTATAGGCTGGGTTTTTACCCATTGACCAGGATAGAGAATTTGTTCTTGTGGATTATCGTAGGTTTGAATTTTTAAATCTATTGATTCGGCATAGGCAGCAGGCTGAACTCCTAGTGCAAGTATACTGTCTAGAATATGGGGACTGAGGGCTGCAACTTTTTGGGGTTGACCACAAACTTCTGTTTCTCCCATCTCGTGGCTCACCAAACGACAAGATTCTGAACTAGCAGGGGTAGGGCGATCGCTTGTCAGAGAATTAGGAGGGCGATTACCTTCCAGGTACGCTCCGCGATCGCAAGCCACAATTAAGATTACGGTACAGATTCCTAAAATGAACCAAGATAGATAACGACGTAGTCTAGGCATAAGCAGAGGAGATAGAAACAGCTTTGATTAAAATTCTACTGAAACCGTTCCCTGAACAGTAAACGGCGCACCAGGGGCAATTCGCCGACGGTTCTCTGCACTTTCAATAAATTCAGCATCAAAGAGATTTTTAAAGTTAAGGGCAGCACGATAGTTTTCCTTTTCGTAGTAAATTGCAGCATCAACGCGAGTATAACCATCTACAAAGAACGAATTGTCTAAATCTCCTGCCCGTTCTCCAATGTAAAAAACACCTGCACCAAATCCCAATCCTGCCAAACTACCTCTTTGTATGCTGTAAGTCGTCCAAAAATTAAAATTATGCTCTGGCACATTGTTAATACGGTTGCCCACAGGAATTACATTATCTTCTGTCACCGACCCATCGGTATAGGCGTAACCCGCAAAAATATTCCATCCAGGCAAAATTTCTCCTGTCAAATCTAATTCAATTCCCTGGCTATTTTGTTCTCCTGTTTGAACGGAAAAATCAGAATCATTAGGATCTTCAGTAAGGATGTTGGTTAAAGTCGTATCGTATAAAGCTAGAGTTGAAGATAGACGGTCTTTGATAATTTCAGTTTTGACCCCGATTTCAAAACCCGTTCCTCGTTGAGGATCGAATGGCTCATTATTTATATCAGTTCCGCTTACAGGAGTGAAAGAACGACTATAGCTTGCATAAAGGGAAACTGGTTCAATGGGCTGATAGACAATGCCAACGCGGGGGGAGAAGGCATCGGCTTCCGTTTCTGAGGTTTCACCATCAGCAAGATTATTCGTGATTTCACTGTTAAAAGTATCGAACCGTCCGCCTAACAATAGCTGAAGATTGTCTAGTATAGCAATCTGATTTTGCAAATAGATCCCGAAAGATTCATCTTCAGTGTCTCGATCGGATGCTGGTTCAAAAGGTGCTGTTGGTGGTTCAAAAGCGGAGGGGTTGAAAATATCAATCGTCGGGAATTCTGGATTGTCTTCACTCTCAAACTCATTAGATTCTCTAGCATATTCTAAGCCAAATAAGAGCGTATGCTCGATCGAACCAGTGTTAAACTTAGCAATCAGATCGTTTTGAAAAGTCAAGGTTTCGTAGGATTGTTCTGTTCTGCCAGTTCCCACAAAAAAATTGCGATCGTCTCCCGACTCAGCTACGATCTCTGAAGTAGCACCACTTTCGTTAGCAGTAGTGTACCGTAATACAGAACTTAGAGATAGATTAGAGTTGAAACGGTGGTCGAGATAGAGTTCGGTACGAGTTTCCTCAAAATCTTCTTGTAGTTCGGGATTTGCTAAAAAACTACTGAAGGGAATATCGGCAACTTCATTGTCGCTCAAAACTACTAATCCTCGATCTCTGGGTCGAGAGTCGTCTAAATAAGAAAATTCCAGACTTAACTCAGTATCATCCCCGATTTGCCAAGATAATGTTGGTGCGACCAAAAATCTTTCCGTATCTACACTATCGCGAAAACTCCCAGCATTTTCATAAGCCACGTTGAGGCGATATGCTACATTTCCGTTATCTGTCAAAGGTCCTGAAAAGTCTAAAGTAGGACGGTAAAAATCAAAATTACCCGCCGTAAAAGCAACCTCATAAAACGGTTCGCGCAATGCCCGTATTTCTCACACAAAAAGCGATCGCGTTTTCCAGAAAGTTTACCGCATATAGGTTTGAGCCTAATGTCGGCTCCTGCTGTCAAACGACAGTGTGTTGTGAGGGTTCCAGCCGACATCAGAATCAATTAGAGTTTGAACAAAAAGCAATTTACTTGGCGTAATATTGACGCAGATATATTTAGTTTCACCAGAAATCTTACAAGATAAATAAGTAAAAAACGAATATAATTTAGGGATAAAAGTAATTTTAATTTGTCTATTTAATGACTCCTAATTCAACACAATATATTCCCAATCTACTAAATTTGGGAAATATCAAAGGAAGAAAAGTAATAGCTAATTTCAGTGGAGGAAAAATCACCTCGGACGCAGGTATTGTGCTGCTAGCAGATAAGAATAAAAAGCTCAAAATTACCTCTCGTTTTGCCGAATATTTTCAAGATTATCGGGATTCATCCTATACAAATTATTCAGTTCATAAATTACTAGCACAAAGAGTTTATGGGATTATTTTAGGCTATGAAGATGTTAACGATCATGATAAATTACGTCACGATCCAGCATTAGCGATCGCCTTAGATAAATTAAATTTTATTGACTCAAGTGAAAGAGTTTTAGCCGGTAAAAGTACAATTAATAGACCAGAATATTGTCCCGAAACAATTATCAATCAAAAATCAAGTCGCTATCATAAAATTGAGCCTGACCCCAAAGAAATTGAAAGAGCTTTTGTGGACATATTTTTAGCATCCTACCAAAAACCACCGAAACAAATTGTTTTAGACATGGATGTAACAGATGACCAAGTTCATGGAAACCAAGAAGGGGCTTTTTTCAATCCTTATTATAAAGGAGTATGTTATGCACCTTTATACATTTTTTGTGGTCATCATTTGTTGGTAGCAAAGCTTCGTTCTTCAAATGTCGATCCAGCAACAGGAGCTTTAGCAGAATTAAAAAGAGTAATTGGATTAATTAGAAAAAAATGGAAAGATACTCAAATCATAGTTAGAGGAGATAGTGCTTATTCTCGTGAGGATATCATGGCCTGGTGTGAAGAACAAATCAGAGTTGATTATGTTTTAGCAATGGCAACTAATAGTCAATTAAAATTAAGAGCTTCGGATGTAATTGAAAAAGCTCAAGCCGATTATCAATCAAGACTTGAACCTGTTACAAAATTGATGGAGACATTATTTTCTCCAAATGAAGAATTAGAAGAAGTTAAAAATTTAGTACCCTCAGCAACTTGGTATCGTTCTCTTTGCTATAAAACACAACAATCTTGGAGTCGAAGTAGAAGAGTTGTGACCAAAGTTACTCATGGGAATAAAGGGTTAAAAATACGTCATGTTGTTACCTCTTTACCTGCATCCTTAATCCCTCCATCTAAACTTTATACTGATAAATATTGTCCCAGAGGTGAGATGGAAAACCGCATAAAAGAGCAGCAATTAGATTTATTTGCCGACCGCACTTCAACACAAACTATGATGAGTAATCAATTAAGACTTTGACTTTCTTCAATGGCTTATGTTCTGATACAATCTTTCCGTCAAAATTGTTTAAAAAGAACCTCTCTAGCCAAAGCTACAGTAGGTACAATTCGCCTTTCTTTACTTAAATTGGGAGCGAGAATAACTATTAGTTGTCGAAGAATTTTAATCGCTATTGCTACTGCCTGTCCATACCAAGATATCTTAGGGATTGCTTACTCAATAATTCAAGTTCTTCCCGATTCTGGATAGGATACATTGCCTCAAAACCGTATCAGATGGAGAGTTAGGTCAATAACCTTAAATGTATCCCGAACGGAATAAAATATGCCTCAAACGGAATTTTTAGATCGCGTTTGATATTGTTTTGGTGAAACACCATACTTTTTGCGAAACCCTTTAGATAGAGAAGTATAATTAGCAAATCCTACCGTGCGGGCAATTTCCGAGATATTAAGACGACGTTCTTGTAAAAGCTGACGGGCTTGTTCTAAACGGTAGTTATGTAGATAACCAAACGCTGTAGTACCAAGCACTTCACGAAATCCACGCTTGAGGGTGCAATCATTGAGTCCCACCTGTCGCGCTAATTCTATTAGAGATGGTGGATTATCAAAGTTAACGGAGAGAATTGTCTTTGCTAGACGAATGCGATCAATATCGTCTGACTTAAGCGAAGATAATTTTCCTGTTTTTTTGTCCCTCTGTTTAAGCTGTTCTAATTTCAAAGTGATAAGTTCCAAACATTTACTCTCTAGGTAAATTTGTTTCGTTTTTCCCTGAAATGGGCAATAAAGAATTTGTCTCAATGCAGATTGCATTGTCGGGGTGATGCGATCTATATCACTCAGATTGCTATTATCGCTAATACGCTGTCGGGTTTCTGCGGGCAGTTCCTCCAGAATTTCCGAGATCGTTTGACCTAACATCTCACCAGATTCTAAATGAATATCTACCTTTAATATCGGCTCTTTAGCATAGGCAATCAGTATATGTTCATCTGGATCGTCAAAATTTCCCCACTCAACAAAGTTTTCTCCCGTGCGCTTTCCACTGCGATCGCCTGATAAATTAAAACCAAACTCACGGCTAATATCGCTAGTATCTTGACCTTTTGAAATTACAAATACATCATCATGAAGCTGATAGTTGAAGAGTAACAGATTAATGCCATACAGTTGAATCGACCGAACATAACCTTGTCCTAAGCGATCTGGAACTAACTGTAATGTCTCGGAAAAACCAGCAGATTCTAAGTTCTGAGATGATGGATTTGCTTGTTGCCAGAGTGCATCATAATCTGAATCGTAAATTGTAATTGCCATGAGAGTGATTAATGTAATCTAAGAAACATGGAATAAGCGTATCCCATAAATGAGAATTACTCCTAATTAAACCATGCAGCATAACCTTAAAAGGTTGCCAGCTAATATTTGTCAGTAAAGTTCTAGTCTCCGCAAACTGCTTAGTTGCAACCATAGCAATTCTCCTTTCGCCTTTAAATCTAGTATTACATTCCTACTAGAAATAGGTTGATGGCAAATCGTCAAAAGTCCCCGTCATCTCAACCCTACCGCGATCAAGTAAGATAATGCGATCGCTGCAGTCTAAAACACTACGACGGTGGGAGACCACGAGATAGGTAGGAGTCCAGTTAGGATTAGCTGAGTGGATGGAGAACAGACGCGACCAGAGTTTTTGTTCGGTTTCGACATCCAAAGCACTAGAGAGGTCATCAAATACCAGTAGGTCGGGTTGGCGGATTAACATACGGGCGGTGGCAGCTCTTTGTAATTGCCCTCCTGAAAGACGCATCCCCTTTACACCAATTGGGGTATTGAGTCCGTTGGGCATGGTAGCAAGATCGCGATCGAAGACGGCAAGAGCGATCGCCATTTCTAATTCCTCATTACTTTTTTCCAGTCCTAATAAAATGTTTTCTCGTAGGGTATTACTAAATAGTTGTGGTACTTGAGGCGTATAGGCACTACGGGGCGGTGCAAAAAATTGAGAGGGGTTGTTCACTTTCTGTCCATTCCAGTAAATCTCTCCCGACTGCATCGGCAATAATCCCATTAGCACTCTCAATAGGGTAGTTTTGCCCGAACCAACCTGTCCTGTAATAACTGTAAAACTGCCTCGCCTAAGTCGAAGAGAAACATCTGTAATGCCTCGATTTGTACCTGGATAGCAATAGGTTAGATTCAATGCCAACAAGTCTTGCAAACGATCTGATTCTAGAAGAGGCAGAGATTGAATTCGAGGTAGTTTTGGAGTTTGTTTCGCGATAGGCTTTAAGTAGAGCCGATGGTGTGCCGTAATGCCTGAACCCTCGCTATCGATTAAGCCTGCCATGCGTTCTAAGGATACTTCACTTTGTTTGGTTTGAGCTAAAAATTCTCCCCCAAAGGCAAAGAAATTAGTGATGTAGGATAAATAATAGATAAATAGAGCCAAGTCGCCAACACTAAGACTATCATTTGGCGATCGCATTAACCAGGCTGCAAATAACAGAATAACTCCAGTACCGATGCTGACTAAATTTTCAAAGCTGGATTCCAAAATTGCCGTAAGTAGACGATCTCGTACCATCAACTGCTGACGGCGATCGCAGGTTTGACGCAAACGAGCCAAAACGCTCTCTTCAGCATTGGCTACTTTAATCGCTTGTACAGCTGAAAACATTTCTCCTACCATGCTAGTCACCTGTTGTGTTGCCTGACGGCTGGCACGACGATAGAGTTTAAGGCGATCGCTAATACGTTGAAGAATAATTATTATTAAGATCAACGGCAAAAACACCAAGAGAGTAATCTGGGCATTGATGCTCAACAGCAGCACGAGCGAACCAACAGCAAATACGGCTTCGCCAAAAATTTCATTGGTAAATACAACATTATTTTCTAGCTGATAAGCATCATCTCGAAAAAAACTAATTATAGCCCCTGGTGAAACAGAGCGATCGCTATTTCCCCTATCTGTTAAAGGCTCTGCTCCTGGACGATTCATTAATCCCATTAGCAGGTTATGCCGAATGAGAGAACTCATAGTAAAGCGATGTTGAGTCTTGGTAATGCACCCCGTAAAGATGGCAACAATGCGAGCTAATCCGATCCCTAGAAATAAGGCAATCCATCCCCAGATTGATAGTAAGAACGAAGATTCGTTTGTCAAGGCATTGAAGAATTCACGAATGATTAGACCTGGGAGAGCAGGTAATCCAGCAATAAACAGCCATAGAATTGTATCTGCCCAATAGAGCCGTTGATTATAGCGAATTAGTTGCCAAAGGGAATGCCAAATAGAAATGGGATTCATGGTGAAGTCAGGAGTCAAAATCTTTAGAGGATGTACGAAAAATCTAAAATCTACTGCCTAAGTACAAAAAAACTATGAGTAATGATTCCCCGAAAACCTTATTCTACAGAAATAGCTACAAAAGTGTTATATAGCCGTACAAAATTAGATCGGGATATTAAAATTTACGAGATCGGAAGTAATAAGTAACTCGTCATTGAGTAATGAGTTTTTTGATTAAAATGCCCAAAAATGTAAGGGGCTGACACCGTCACGTCCGACATATGCCCTAAAGGACTTCCTTCGGTCGCGGAGCGGTATCCTTTAGGGCAAGCATCTGGGGAGACCCCAGATGACGCGGACTCCTCGAAGGGCGGTGCAGGGGATGCCCCGTCTTAACGTTAATACGTAACGCTATATATAATGACAGAGTTAGATAAGTGGCGCAACTCACCGCGAAGTCTAGGAGAGCAATGCCCAATAGTGATATTGGGAAGCCCACGCTATAGTAAAAGCATAACAATAGTGAAACTTTGATTTAGCATTGGAAGATGTCACTTTTTAGAGCAATCAAAATGAATCTTGATGAGTATATCAGTTCCCCCACGCTCTCGCGCCCAAGAATCTAGGGCTGCTATCGAGCGCATTTATGTGATTATGCGCCATCTTTTCGTTCGAGGACATTACAAGCCTGATGGTATTTCGGGTTCGGCTTTGAGTGAAGCTTTGTTGACCTTACAGCCTGAAATTTATGGTTCAATGGCTGATTCGGAAAAAGTAGAATTGAATGGACTCGCTTATGTAATTGCTCGTTTACCAAGAGGAATTGAAAGGTGTCGTTTTATCCAGTTGATTGCAGCCGAAGGTTACAAAAATTCGGGATTTGAAAAAATTGTTCCCGCAAAGCGTCGTCGCAATTGTTATCGCATTGATGAAGAAACGATGCTCATTGAAATTACCAGAGGACGCAGTGAAATTTACGATATTCTCACACACCTTACTTTTATGTATATCGAAGCGGACAAAATTAGAGCGCACGCTTTAGATGAGGGTCATCCTACACAGGAATGGATAAAATTAGAAAAGATCGTTTTCGGACAGACATCTACAGCGAGTCCTTCTCCTTCCACTGAAGAACTTGAAGTTAGAGAGCAAGCTATTTCCTACGCCAGTACGTTGTTGGGGCGAACCTTTGAAGAAACTCTGGAATCTGAGCGTCGGTTTCGCCAGGGAGAACCTGATAACAATAGTTTATTTCAGATAGTGTATTGGTTAGGACGATTAGCAATTGAAGAGATGCAGCATCACGGGGCATATAAGCCCAGTCCTTCGAGTGTGGGGACATCCCCTCACAAAGACCGACAAATCACCTTTAGTTCGGCACTAAGAGAGCGCATTGGTCATCATATTCATGGGGAAAAGTGGGCAACCGAAGTCAAAGAATTTCTCTGGTCGCGAAATTTGTGGCAACGTCCCCTACATATTATCAGTGCCAATCTACACAGCATTATGAATTGTCTTTATGCCTTACCCGCTTTAAAACAGAAGATGGCAGGGGAAAAGACTATTGAAGCAATTGCTCGCGAACTGAGTTTACCAGAAAATGCTAATCTCAACCAAGAAGTACTCGAATTTGCCAGAGAGCATGGAATGTATTATCTCGAAGATCGAGCGGGGACAAATACTCATGTCCAGATTTTTGATACTTCTTTATTGCCTTTTGATTTACTTTCTCCAGAATTGAAGCTTGATAGGGCATTGGTTGAGGAAGATAAACCAGTTATTTTGGTGATGGATTACGCTTTTGGAGAGCAAGCTTTCGAGCTTTTCGATGAATTACTCAAGCCTTATAAAATTGAGGGCAAATCTCAAAAACTCAATCTCTATTCAATTTCGGTGACGGGCAAAGCGGGAACTCTGGTGGGTAATCAGGGAGATTTAATGTTGCCGACGGCTCATATTTTTGAAGGGACAGCAGACAACTACCCTTTTGAGAACGAAATGAGCAGACAAGATTTTCAAGAGACGAAAATTCCCGTTCACCAAGGAGCTTTATTAACAGTATTGGGAACTTCTCTTCAGAATGCCGATGTTTTAAACTACTTTAAAAGTTCTTCTTGGAATGTGATTGGTTTGGAGATGGAAGGAGCGCATTTACAGAAAGCAATTCAAGCAGCAGCTAAAATTCGTAAGAGTATTGATGAAAATGTCATTTTGCGTTACGTTTACTACGCTTCTGATAATCCCTTAATGACTGGCAGTACACTAGCTTCTGGGAGTTTAGGACAAACTGGAGTTAAACCAACTTATGCGATCGCTACAAGGTTTTTACATAAAATTTTTAGTCACTTAAAAAGTGAAAAATAACTCTGGGAAATTTGATTTTTTAACTGACAGAACAATAAAAATTAAGCTCTAAATTAATAAAGCAATCAATTTTTGAGCATTATAGCGATCGCGGATTGATATTTTATCTTTTCGAGCGTCAAACCCTCGCGTCCCGCGACGGGATATAAGCGAGTCCAGATTTACAAATTAAAACATATATTTGTGCTAACTATGCTAGCATAAATATATGTTTGTTTTAGAGTACAGTGCGATTTGTTGATGGTGCGAGACTGTAGAGACTACAGAGGTAGAGCCACCCCAGTTATGAACATAAAGTATAACTGGAACTGTTCATTGGATGTAGGTGAAAACCCTACCATCGAAGAGAGCGATTGACTCCCTATCTGGCACTCACGAGTAGGCTCGGAATCCTACAGATGAAAGCGTGCAGCAGGGCGTAATCAGAGGCAAAACAAGTAGCCGCACTGACGCTAATGGGGAGATGATATGGGTAAACAGATTCTAGAAAAGTGTCTTATAGGAATGCGGTAGCTTGAACAACCAATACCGACATCATCAAAGGAAGTCTCGCAGCATTTTGTACTGGTAGCTGCACTCTCAAGAGATTTTGATAGGCAAATTGAATCGCCCTAAGTCATCACAACAATCTAACGAACGGAACAAATAAAAACGTATATCGGGTCTTGGAAAACAGTCGAACCCCAAGTAGACGGACGAGAGTTTAAACCCCGAATACGGGTAGGATGAGGCGTAATTGCCAAAAAGGAAATCAGAGAATGTTCAATTAAGTA
>NZ_LR213927.1 GCF_900659865.1 Hyella patelloides LEGE 07179 | reverse complement strand
TTTAACCAATGGATGATTAGAGGTAGATCATCTGCTCGTTCTGAAATCGTTCCTTTCAATAATATAGCTCTCTCTATTCATTGAATTTCAATAACAGCATACACTTTAGCTATTTTATTTCCCTAATCATTTTTGATTTAAGCGAACCGTGAGTCTTGATTTAGAACCTAAAGCTTTGTCTGCTCTTCCTCCTGCTGTTTTTTAACTTCGTCGAACTGACGTTATTTAGCTCACAACATTATCATTTAAAAATATGAGGGTTGACAATAATTATCAATTAGGTCTAAACTACTCTCAGTTAATCGACAACAAACATCGAAGCAGAAAGATCAAGTAGGCTAGCTTAATTGCTTGTTCGTTTCTTTGTGGATTTTCATGCCAATCTAACCCTTGCTACAGTACTTGCCCCGAAAGAAAAATTAGGCAGAATATTAATTCATTGAGATTGTCTCTAGAACGAAGAAGAAAAAAATCTGACATTTTGCTAAATGACTGATTTGACTTACTACTAATTTTTTATTGTCTCATGACTCAATTACCTCCAGAGATTGCCCAACTCTCGGATGCTCAGAGGCGTTCGCTTCTTGCTCGACTGCTTAGAGAAAAAATAGTGCGATCGCGCACTTTTCCTCTCTCATTTGCTCAGCAAAGACTGTGGTTTTTAGACCAGCTCGAACCTAATAACTACGCATATAACATTCCTCTTGCCGTTCATCTCAATGGAACTCCTCAAGTTGCAATTTTAGAACGCAGTTTGAATGAAATTGTGCAAAGACATGAGATTTTACGAACTGCTTTTCAGACCGTAAACGGCGAACCCATCCAAGCAATTTCACCTCAACTAGAACTGTCTTTGACCGTCATCGATCTGGAAAATCAAGCAGAATCTATTGTTCGAGAACTTGCTGATCGCGAAGCAAAAAAGCCGTTCACTCTCAGCCAAGCACCATTATTACGGGCAACCTTGCTGCGCCTTTCCTCCAGGAAGCAAATTTTACTACTAACGATACATCACATCATTGCTGATGGTTGGTCGATGGGTATTTTAGTAAAAGAATTGGCTGCGCTTTATGAAGCTTTTTCCCATGCTTCTGCCTCTGCTCTACCCAGACTGCCAATTCAATATGCAGACTATGCTGTTTGGCAAAGACAGTGGCTCCAGGGAGAAGTTTTAGAGTCTTTAGTTAGCTACTGGCGACAACAGCTTGGAGGTAGCCCTCCAGTGCTTCGGCTACCTTGCGATCGCCTGCCAACCGACACGGTGACTGGGAAAGGTGCAACCTATCCCCTACGACTTTCTTCAGAATTTTTAGAGCAGCTCGAACAGCTTTGCCGAGAAGAAGGAGTTACCCTCTTTATGGTTCTTTTGGCAGCATTTAAAACTCTACTTTACCGTTGGACAGGACAAACAGACCTTTTAATTGGAACCGATGTAGCCAACCGTCAACGGGCTGAAACAGAATCATTAATTGGCTTTTTTGTTAATTTAGTTCCCTTGCGAACAGATTGTTCTGGATATCCCACATTTCGCGAACTATTAAGACAGGTACGTCGCGTTTCTGTAGAAGCTTACGCTCATCAAGAATTACCATTTGAAAAGTTGGTTGAAGAATTAAAACCAGAACGTCAAACGGGTCAAATGCCGTTAGTGCAGGTTTTGTTCGTATTACAAAATACGCCAATGCCTGCATTTGAGACATCCGATCTAACCATTACTTCAATAGAAGTAAATGACCAAACCTCGAAATTTAATCTAGGTCTATTTGTGGGAGAACGGGAAGGGAAATTGATTGGGACTTGGCGTTATCGAACGGACTTGTTTGATCGCAGCACGATCGCCCAGTTGTCGGAACGTTTTATTAGCTTGTTACAGAGCATTACGGCTAATCCAGATACGCGCTTACATCAATTAGGGATGACAACGGCTGAAGAAAGACAAATACAAAACCAAAGAGGGCGTAAGCGTTCCCAAAAGTTCAAAAAAGTCCGAGCAAAAGCTATTAGTTTTTCGCAGCAGAATTTAATTAATACTAGCCATTTACAGCCAACGCAGACCCTACCTTTAGTAATCGAACCAACAACGACCGAGATAAATTTAGCAGAATGGGCGCAAACCAAACGGGAATTTTTAGAAACAGAGTTGTTAAAACACGGAGCAATTCTCTTTCGTGGCTTTGGGATTAAATCTGCGGTAGAATTTGAACGAGTTGCCCAAGGGATTTGTCCTCAGTTATTCGCAGAATATGGAGACTTACCCAGAGAAAATGGCTCGAAAAGGGTTTATGGTTCGACTCCTTATCCAGCAGATAAAGCGATTCTTTTTCATAATGAAAGTTCTCATCTACATTGCTGTCCACAAAAGATTTGGTTCTTCTGTGTGAAAGCTGCACGACAGGGAGGAGAAACCCCAATTGTAAATGGTCGCCGTCTCTATCAGAGTCTCGATCCAGCCCTGCGGGAAAGATTTGAACAAAAACAATTACTCTATGTGCGAAACTATATTGAAGGATTAGATGTAAGCTGGCAAGACTTTTTCCGTACAGAAGATCGATCCGTTGTAGAAGCCTATTGCCGTCAGACTGGCATGGAGTTTGAGTGGAAAAATAAAAATCACCTCACCACGTATAGCCACTCGCCCGCAATTATTTGCCATCCTAAAACCCAAGAGAAAATATTTTTCAATCAAATTCAACTCCATCACGTTGACTTTTTAGACCGAGATGTACGAGAGTCCTTACTTTCTTTGTTCTCAGTTAAAGATTTACCCCGTCATGTTTTTTATGGAGATGGTTCGCCGATTGAAGAAGAGGCGATCGCCACTATTGACGAAAACTACAAACAAGAAGCTTGTAGTTTTCCTTGGCAAGAGGGAGATATTTTAATGCTCGATAATATGCTAGTTGCTCACGGAAGAAATTCTTATCTAGGCGATCGTAAAATTCTTGTGACCATGGGTGAAATGGTAAACGCTCCCTCCTGCTTCAAATCATCTCACGAGGAAGCGAAAGTAATTCTCTAACCAATGTTATTTGTTCTTAATTTGAATTAACTAGCTTGAATCATGCTAACTCAAAAAAGTATTCAGGGTTTCCAACTGTCTTTAGAACAAAAACATCTTTGGACATTGCAGCAACGTAGTGAAGAAGCGACCTCCGAATCGAATCGCTCTGATGGTATCGCCCGTCAAAGTAACGGATTTTACAGTCGCTGTTTAGTCTCTTTAACGGGTAATCTAGATGTAGAAAAATTGTATGAGAGCTTGAAAACTGTAGCGGAAAGACATGAAATTCTCCGTACCCAGTTTCCGCGCTATCGGGGGATGAAATTTCCTTTACAAGCGATCGCCTCTAAACTTTCTCCAGTTTGGCAAACCCTTTCTCTTCAGCATCTATCGCCTCAGCAACAAACTGGCAAAATTGAGGAACTTTGGCAAGGGTTGAAACGAGTAGAGGCGATCGAAGATGGGGAATCTTCATGGCAGCTATGGTTACTAACCCTATCTCCAGAGCAACATCTCCTTTTATTTGGTTTGCCTGCTATTTGTGCCGATACTGAAACGTTAAAGCAAATAGTTGCAGAAATTCAACGGGTATATGGTGGAGAACAAGTATGTGACGGGGAAGACATAGTGCAGTATGTGCAATATACCCAATGGCAAAAGGAGTTACTAGCAGAAGCAGACGCTGAAGCAGGAAAAGCTTATTGGACAGAATTACAAAAGACAGCAAATGCAACGATTCAATTACCAATGGAAGCCTCTAGTCAGGCAGAATTATCATTTGTTACTCAATTCTATACATCATCTGTCGAACCCCATTTACAGAGTAAAATTGCTGAATTTGTGGGACATAATCCTAACAAAACTGCGGATTTGTTACTAGCTTGCTGGCAAGTGTTGTTGTGGAGTTTGGTGGGACAAACAGATTTTATTCTTACTTATTTAAGTAATGGCAGAACTGATGAAGAACTAATCCAAACTTTAGGATTAATGACAAAACCATTGCCGTTTCCAGTGCGTTTTGAGGCTGACTGGCGTTTTGGTGAAATCTTAGAACAGGTACGATCGCTTAGGGAAGAAGCGGAACAATGGGAGGATTATTTTGATAGCAATACAGTTTTAAATCGGTTGGAAAAAGCGACGGCTTCAATTGGGTATGAGTTTATTCAGATTCCTGTTACTACAACTGTAGCCGAGGTTAAGTTTGAAATCCAACGCTTAGAAGCGTCGATCGATTACCACAAACTTCGATTAACTGGAATTTTAAATGAGGCTGGTTTACAAACTAAAATTGATTATGACCCGGCATTGTACTCATCTACAATGATTCGTCGTCTTGCTGAAGAGTTACAGACGATACTTGCCAGTGCTGTTAGCGATCCCAATCAGTCCCTCGATCGCTTAGAAATTTTAGGCGTAGGGGAACGACAGCTTTTAGTCGATTTCAATCAAACTCAGCGCGATTTCCCTACAGGTGAATGTCTCCATCAGTATTTTGAAGCACAAGTCAAAAGAACTCCCGATCGAATTGCTCTGCGATTTGAAACTGAAGAATTGACTTACAAAGAACTCAACTCCCTTGCTAATCAACTGGCTCATCATCTTCAGAACTTAGGAGTCGGGATAGAAAGTCTAGTTGGGATTAGTTTTGAGCGATCGCCATCAGCGATTGTTGCATTACTTGGGGTTTTAAAAGCGGGTGCAGCCTATCTCCCTCTCGATCCCGAACTGCCTCCAGAACGCCTCAGTGTAATGTTGTCTCAAGCACCAATTTCCGCACTGGTTACACAACAGAATTTGTTAGAAAAACTGCCCCAGGTTGATGTCCCTGTGATTTGTTTAGATACAGATCGTGACCTTGATCGGCAACCCACGGAAAATCCGAATAATTCTGTTACGCCAGCCAATCTAGCATATGTCATTTTTACCTCTGGTTCTACGGGAAAGCCAAAGGGAGTTGCTGTCGAACATCGTCAAGTGCTGAATTACTTACATGGTATTGTCGAACAACTGCAACTTTCTGACTCTGCTACCTATGCTACAGTTGCTACCTTAGCAGCAGATTTAGGAAATACTGCGATTTTTCCAGCACTTTGTCGCGGTGGATGTCTGTGCATTCTTTCCCAAGCACAGATTGAAGACCCGATCGCTTTAGCTAACTATTGCCGACACTACCCAATTGATTATCTCAAGATCGTTCCTTCCTATCTAGAAACGTTGTTAGCGATCGCTACTTCTGCGGCTCTTTTACCCCGTAAATGCTTAATTTTAGGTGGAGAAGCTGCTTCTTGGGAGTTAGTGCGTCAGGTGCAACGAATTGCTCCCGATTGTAAAATTGTCAATCACTATGGACCTACTGAAACTACAATTGGCGTATTGACTTATCAAGTAAATGGCAGCAATGAAGATGCTTCAACAGTTCCTTTAGGTCGTCCTTTAGGTAATAGCAAAATTTATCTACTAGACTCTCACTTACAACCCTTGCCTATTGGTGTTCCTGGAGAAATCTACATTAGTGGTGCGGGATTAGCACGGGGATATTTTAACCAATCGGACTTGACGAGAGAAAGATTTATTTTTTCCTCGTTATATGCCGACGAACGGCTTTATCAAACTGGCGATAAAGGACGTTACTGCGATGAAGCAGGAACAATTGAGTTTTTAGGACGAGTCGATCGTCAGATCAAAATTAGGGGCTATCGTGTTGAATTAGGGGAAATTGAAGCGGTATTAAGTCAGGTTTCCGTTGTTCAAGAAGGGATTGTGCAGGCAATTGCTTCTGAACATGGAGAAATACAACTGGCAGCATATATTGTGCCTAAATCGGGAGAAGATATCCCCCTTAATGGAGTGCGGGATTTCCTTCGAGAAAGACTGCCTCAATATATGATTCCCGCCAGTTTTACTGTACTGAATGTATTACCCCGTACAGCAAGTGGCAAAATCGATCGACTCGCGCTTCCCGAACCTGTAACCACAAGCCAACAAGATTTTATTGCACCCCGTAATCCCATCGAAAGAGATATTGCTCATATTTGGGCAGAGATTTTAAAAGTCGAACAAGTGAGTGCTAATGCTAATTTCTTTGAGTTGGGGGGACATTCTCTATTGGCAACTCAGGTGATGTCACGCATTCGCAGTACATTTGATATCGAGTTACCCTTACGTGTATTATTTGAAACCTCAACCCTCAAGCAACTTGCTGAAGCAATAGCACAGGCGATCGCGTCTCAAACCGATGAGTCTGAGTTAGCGAATCTTCTGACGGAACTCGAACAACTTCCAGAATAGACAAGATTTTCTACTGCCTGACGGACGACACAAGCCGAGGGGCTTTGTTTTGAGGTCTCCTTAAAACGAGGGGCTGTGACACGACGCAGGTTCGTGTCTTTAAAAGCCCCGTCTTGTACGCCCCGTCCCGAATTCGATTCGGGGGTCGCGCCCTTACATACATGAGGTTAATCTGACTGTGAACGATATTACCAAAAGAATTGCTGCACTTTCGCCAGAAAAAAGAGCGTTATTGCTCGAACGACTTCAAAAACAAAAGGCTCCAACTAAACCTAAAATTCAGAAGAAATCCCGTACAGATAGTGCAACCTTTCCCCTTTCTTTTTCTCAACAACGCCTGTGGTTTTTAGATCGACTAGAAACAGATAGCCCAGTTTACAATGTTCCAGCAGCAGTAGAAATTGAAGGAAAATTAGACATAAATATATTAGAGAGATGTTTTGGGGCGATCGCCTACCGTCATGAAAGCTTGAGAACGCATTTTGACCTGCTTGACGGACAACCCGTACAAATTATCGAGCCATCGTCAGAACTAAAGATTTCTGTCATCAATCTTTGTAATCTCTCTGATTCAGAACAAACTGCGAAAATACGGGAACTGGCGACGAATGAAGCAAAAAAGCCTTTTGATTTATCCCAGTCTCCTTTATTACGGATAACGCTACTACGTCTAGAATCAGAAAGACAGATACTACTTTTTACCATGCACCATATCGTCTCTGATGCTTGGTCAAAGGGTGTATTAATTCGGGATTTTACTCAACTATATACCAGTTTTTTGGCAAACCAAGAAGCTAATTTACCAGACTTACCGATTCAATATGCTGATTTTGCGGTTTGGCAACGGGAATGGTTACAGGGAGAAACATTACAAACTCAATTATCTTATTGGCGAGAAAGATTAAAAAATCTGCCCCCGCCACTAGAATTACCAAGCGATCGCCCTCGCCCAGATCGCCAAACATTTCGCGGTGCAGTGCAGCAGTTTATTGTTCCTCCAGCTTTAACTGAAACATTGCAATCTTTTAGTCAGCAACAGGACGCTACACTATATATGACCCTGTTAGCTGCTTTTAAAACTCTTCTCTACCGCTACACAAATCAAACTGACATAACAGTTGGTTCACCCATCGCTAACCGTAATCGTGCTGAAATTGAGGGATTAATTGGCTTTTTTACCAATACCTTAGTGCTGCGAACAGATTTAGCGAACAATCCAACCTTTCTAGATGTTTTGCTGCGAGTGCGAGAGACTGCATTAGGAGCATACTCCCACCAAGATATTCCGTTTGAAAAATTAGTAGAAACCCTACAACCAGAACGTCATCTCAGTCATTCTCCGCTGTTTCAAGTTTTGTTAGCCTTCCATGATATCCCCGTTCTCCCCAAGTTACCAGGATTAACTTTTAAACTGCTAGACCTAGACAGTGCTACGGCAAAATTCGACTTAAGTTTACTGATACGCCTTGACCCAGAACAAGGATTAATTGGCACACTAGAATACAACTGTGACCTCTTTGATAGTGGGACAATTGAACGCTTGGCTCAACATTTCCTAATTCTATTGAATAGTATTATTGCCGATCCTAATCAACCGATCTCTCATTTAGAGTTATTATCTCCAACAGAGAAACATCAGCTTTTAGAAACTTGGAACCAGACTGATAGTAACTATCCTCAGAAATCTGTTCATCAGCTTTTTGAAATACAAGTAGCAGAAACTCCTAATGCTATTGCCGTTGAGTTTGGTAGTGAAACTTTAACTTATAGTGCGCTGAATCGAAAAGCAAATCAACTAGCACACCGACTGCGATCGCTC
Source organism: Hyella patelloides LEGE 07179 (assembly GCF_900659865.1). GTDB lineage: Bacteria > Cyanobacteriota > Cyanobacteriia > Cyanobacteriales > Xenococcaceae > Hyella > Hyella patelloides. Next base: position 7,909 of record NZ_LR213927.1, on the reverse strand, counting down.
GGAATTCTAGCTAATTCTCCTGTGGGAATTTGTTTACGACGATCGCCTTTAATGGCAGTAGCAGTTTTAGGAACTCTCAAAGCGGGTGCTGCCTATGTTCCCCTTGACCCAAACTATCCAGAAGCTCATTTGCGTAATGCGATCGCCGATGCACGGATCCAAGTTCTCCTGACTCAAAAAGATATCGTTGCGGAATTACCTTCTGTTGACTCTGTATTATGTTTAGATTCCGACTATTCGAGTATTGACACAGAATCCGAAGATAATCTTTTAGAAGTTGCTACCCCAGATAACTTCGCTTACATTATTTATACTTCTGGTTCTACAGGAAAACCAAAGGGCGTAACGATGACTCATCGCGCTCTAAGTAATTTAATCTATTGGCAACGAGAAAATTCTCAACTGGCTACAGGAGCAAAAACCTTACAATTCACTTCCCTTAGCTTTGATGTCTCATTTCAAGAATTCTTTTCAACTTGGAGTCAAAGCGGAACATTAGTACTAATAAACGAAACTTTGCGTCAAGACCCAGATCGCTTGTTAGAATTTTTAGTCGAGGGGGAAATTGAAAGGCTATTTTTGCCGTTTGTTGCCCTCTCTCAAATAGCAGAAGCAGCAGAAAGAAAAGGAATTATACCTCAACATTTGCGAAAAGTTATTACCGCAGGAGAACAACTACAAATTACTAGTGCGATCGCCCAATTTTTCCAAGCTTTACCCGAATGTATTTTACAAAATCAATACGGACCATCGGAAACTCATGTTGTCACCGCTTATACTCTAAGGGGAAAGCCTGAAACTTGGTCGCTTTTACCTCCTATTGGAAAAGCGATCGCTAATGTAGAAACTTATTTGCTTGATCGATACCTGCAACCCGTTCCCATCGGCATCCCAGGAGAATTGTACGTTGGCGGAGTTGCCTTAGCACGAGGATATTTAAACCAGAGCGAACTAACTGCTCAAAAGTTTATTCCTCATCCATTTCGTGTCGGTTCTCGTCTTTATCGCACGGGAGATTTAGCACGTTATTTACCCGCCCTAAAGGATACCGCTTCGCATAATAGAAATCTTCAGTATTTAGGACGGCGCGATCGCCAAGTGAAGTTGCGGGGTTTTCGCATTGAACTAGGGGAAATTGAAGCCGTGTTATCTCAACATCCAGCAGTGAAAGAAGTTGCACTTAAGGTATGGTCAGAACAGGAGCTAAGCGATCGCCGTTTAGTGGCATACATTGTATCTAAAACCCAACCCGCCCCTAGTTTTGAAGAATTGCGGACTTTTTTAAGAACTAGACTTCCCCAATACATGATTCCTGCAACTTTTGTCACCTTAAACGCGCTCCCCCTCACTCCTAGTGGAAAAATAGACCGTAGTGCTTTACCTAAACCTCAAAAGGATTACGCTACAGCAGCAAGCTATATCGCCCCCCGTTCCCCTCTTGAACGTCAAATCGCTGCTATTTGGCAAGAGGTGTTAGATATTGAACGGGCAGGAATTAATGATAACTTCTTCGATCTTGGCGGTCATTCTTTACTACTAATTCAACTCCGCACTCGCCTAGAAACCTTACTCAGCCGTGATATTCCCCTCGTCGAATTATTTCAATATCCTACCATCGCAGCCTTTTCCGAACGAATTGGTACAGAAAAAATAGAGCAACCCTCATCCGAAATCGAACAGCGATCGCGCCTACGTCGCACCAAGCTACAACAACAAAGACAACGACGATTAGACAATACTAAATACTAAATACTAAAAAAATGAACGAAATTGCAATTACTGGTATGGTAGGACGCTTTCCTGGTGCTGAAAATATTGAGGAATTTTGGGATAATCTTCAAAATGGAGTAGAAGCGATCGCCCCTCTGTCAGACACAGACCTTAAAAATGCTGGTGTGAGTTCTCAAGTTTATGAGCAACACCATTACATCAAAGTCGCCTCTGCCCTAAAAAGAGATATTGGTGAATTTGATGCGGGTTTCTTTGGCTTTAGTCCGCGTGAAGCCGAAATTCTCGATCCGCAACAACGCTTTTTTCTCGAAGGTGCTTGGTCGGCTTTAGAAAATGCTGGTTATATACCAGGGGAAACCTTAGAACGGGTTGGGGTTTTTGCTGGGGTAGGACGTAATACTTACCTACTGTTCAATCTATTGTCAAATCTCGACTTAATCAACTCTGTAGGCGCATTTCAGACTTTAATTAGTAACGACAAAGATTTTTTAGCGACGCGAGGGTCTTATTGTCTAGATTTAAACGGTCCGAGTGTTACCGTACAAACTGCCTGTTCGACTTCTTTGGTTGCCGTCCATTTTGCCTGTCAAAGTTTGCTAAGTGGAGAATGCGATCTGGCGATCGCAGGAGGAGTTTCTCTCAAAGTTCCCCATAAAGCAGGATACTTATACCAAAAAGGGGGCATTTATTCTCCTGACGGACATTGTCGCAGTTTTGATGCAGAGGCGAAAGGAACTGTCGGTGGAAGTGGGATGGCTATTGTGGTATTGAAACGTTGCGAAGATGCAATTAGCGATCGCGATACTATTCACGCTGTAATTAAAGGTTCTGCCATTAATAACGATGGTTCGCTCAAAGTGGGTTATACTGCCCCCAGCGTCGATGGACAAGCACAAGCGATCGCTGAAGCGTTAGCAATGGCCGAAGTAGACCCAGAAACGATCGCTTATGTGGAAGCCCATGGTACAGCAACCCCTCTAGGGGATCCGATTGAAATTAAGGCACTCACCCAAGCATTCAAATCTCAAAAACGTGGATTCTGTGCCATTGGTTCGGTCAAAAGTAATGTCGGGCATTTAGACGCAGCAGCAGGAACAACAGGATTAATTAAAACCGTTTTAGCCCTTAAAAATCAGCAAATTCCCCCTAGTCTACATTTCAAGCAACCCAACCCAGAAATTAACTTTGTTGAAAGCCCGTTTTATGTTAGTAATTCCTTAACCGAATGGAAAAAGACCACTTTTCCCCGTCGCGCTGGGGTGAGTTCTTTTGGTATTGGGGGAACGAATGCCCATGTTGTTTTAGAAGAAGCACCCGTGCGATTGCCTGGGAGTAATTCTCGTCTCTGGCAAGGATTATTTCTCTCTGCTAAAACGGAATCTGCCTTACAAAAAGTAACCTCTAACCTAAGCAAACATCTACAAGCACATCCCGAACTAAACTTAGCTGATGTAGCATACACGTTACAAACTGGACGCAAAGCATTTCCCTATCGTTATACTTTGTTGTGTCAAGATCGTTCAGAGGCGATCAAGAGTTTATCGGCATTCGCTTCGTCCCCACACCATGGAGAAAATCAAAATAGCACAAGAACTAGCTATTGCGAAACCCTCGATCCGCCTGTAGTATTTCTTTTCCCAGGACAGGGAACACAATATCCGAATATGGGTCGAGAATTATACGAGTCTGAAACTGTTTTTCGCACCCAGATCGATCGTCTCTGTGAACTTCTCAAACCCCTACTTGGTTTGGATTTGCGATCGCTGCTTTATCCAGACCAAGAAACCCCCGAAATCGCCCAACAACTCCAGCAAACAGCCTATGCCCAACCTGCTATTTTTATAATTGAATATGCGTTAGCTTGTTTGTGGCAAGCTTGGGGCATCAAACCACAAGCAATGATGGGACATAGCATCGGGGAATACGTTGCTGCTGCGATCGCTGGTGTATTTTCCCCAGCAGATGCTCTCAAATTAGTGGTAAAGCGGGGACAATTGATGCAGCAGCTTCCCGTTGGGGCAATGTTAAGCGTTGCCCTTATCCCAGAAGCGGTAACACCAATGTTAGCCAAAAACCTATCCATTGCTGCAATTAACGCCCCCGAACTTTGTACCATCTCAGGAGAAATAGAGACGATCGCCTCGCTTCAAACCCAACTCGAACAACAAGGAATAAGCTGTCGTCGTCTCCAAACTTCCCATGCTTTTCACTCAGCAATGATGAATCCTGCGGTAGAGTTATTCGCTGAAGTGGTGGCTAACGTCGAACTTAATGAGCCACAGATGCCATTTATTTCCAACGTTACGGGAACTTGGACCTCATCATTACAAGCCACCGATCCCCAATATTGGGCAACTCATTTACGTCAAACGGTTCGCTTTGCTGATGGCATCGAGCAAATTTCCCAAACTGAAAATAACGTCTTTTTAGAAGTAGGTCCAGGACGTACACTAAGTACATTAGTGCGTCAACAAATGTCTCACCAAGCCAGAACCCATTGTATTAATTCCCTGCGTCATCCCCAAGAAAAGACCTCAGACATTGCCTATATTTTAGATGCGATCGCCCAACTTTGGCTGACTGGAGTTAATCTTGACTGGTCAAAATTCTATGCTAACCAACAGCGCGATCGTATACCATTACCCACTTATCCTTTTGAACGTCAACGCTACTGGATCGAACCTCAACATACGCCTACACCACCTATTCAATCTCCTGTCTTACGCAAACCCGAAAATCTTTCAGACTGGTTTTATACCCTTTCTTGGAAACAGTCTTATTTACCCAGAAAAAGACAAAATGAGACAGAATCGGCAATTTGGCTCATTTTCGCCGACAATGAAGGACTTGGAGAAGCCCTGGCAAAACAAGTCAAACAGCTTGGACAAACTGCGATTATGGTTCGGATCGCCAAAGAGTTTGCACAACAGGAAGAAAATACTTATGGGATTGCACCCGACATTCCAGAAAACTACGAACAGTTGGTCAAAGCATTAGGTGATCGCCTTCCACAGCAAATTGTTCACCTTTGGAGTTTTTCCACTATAGAGAACAGCCAACGGGTTTTAACCCAAGGCTTCTACAGCTTACTTTATTTAGCACAAGCTTTAGGTACACAAGCTTCAGACATTCCCCTCCAAATTGTGGCAATCGCCAGTCAAATTTATGACATAACTGGAACAGAATCCCTCTGTCCTGAAAAAGCAACCTTACAGGGAATGTGCAGAGTCATACCACAAGAATATCCTCAGCTTACCTGTCGTTCGATCGAGCTAGAATTGCCGACATTTCCCCTGGTTTCTGGGGCAGATTTAACTCAAGACTGGAACCAGGCGATTGCCCAAATTTTGCAACGAGAACTGAATATAAGTACTAGCGAACCAGTGATAGCTTATAGAGGCGATCGCCGTTGGATACCTACCTTCGAGGCGATTCCTTTATTAGCAACCGAGGAAATTCCCGCTTGTCTCAAACCTGGAGGCGTTTATTTAGTTACTGGTGGTTTGGGAGGAATTGGGTTGAATTTAGCAGAATATTTGGCACGTACTTGTCAAGCAAAGCTCATTTTAGTCAGTCGTTCGGGTTTACCAGATCGCCAAGATTGGCAAGATATTTTGAGCGATGAAGCAGAAGAATTAAGGGAGCTAAATCATAAAACCCCTAAAGAAGCGACCTCCAAATCGAATCGATCTGCTTCTGTTATCCGTCAAGTTTTAAACTTAGAGTCTCTGGGAGCCGAGGTGCTAGTTATAGGTGCAGATGTCTGCGATCGCGCTCAAATGCAAAGAGCAATCGAACAAGCCCAAACGCGCTTTGGTGAAGTTAATGGAGTTATTCACTCGGCAGGTATTCCTGGAGGCGGTATTATTCAGTTAAAAACCCCAGAGCTAGCCAATCGTGTTTTGTCAGCGAAAGTTGCAGGAACACGCATTTTAGACGAATTATTCGCCCATTATCCCCTAGATTTTATGATTCTTAATTCATCGGTCAGTTCTTTGGTTGGGGGCGCGGGTTATAGTGATTATTGTGCAGCCAATGCGTTTTTAGATACTTTTGCTCGCGAACGTACTCTGCGTACAAAACAGTTAACCCTAGCGATTAATTGGGATACTTGGCAAACCGTTGGTATGGCAGTCAATACAGCCGTGCCAGAACTCCTACGCCAACGACGAAAACGCAATTTAGAACTGGGAATTAGCCCCACCGAAGGTATGGAAGCTTTCGCCCGTACCTTAGAAAGCGGTTTGTCTCAAGTGATTGTTTCGACGAAAGATTTAGAGCTACTGAAACAAAGCTATGAAGCTCAATCTCTAGAAGCTAAATCCACTCAATTAGAAATATCTCGCCCACAGAAGCAATCGCAACCTACCCATCCGCGTCCCAATCTGAGCGTTCCCTATCTCGCTCCCCGTAACGAAGAAGAGGGCAAACTGGCTGAGATTTGGCAAGAACTATTGGGGATTCAATCTGTAGGCGTTCGCGATAACTTTTTTGAATTAGGGGGTCATTCATTACTAGCTATCCAAGTAGTCTCGCGGACGCAGGAAATATTCGGGTGCGAATTCTCTCTCAGCAGTTTATTTGAAATGCCCACAATTGCCGATTTAGCCGCTGTTTTGACTAAAACTTCTTCCCTCAAACAACCTACAGCGATCCAGCAGACAAGTCAGAATAATACCGAGCAATTGTTAAACGAACTGCATCAGCTTTCTCAAGGGGAAGTCGATTCTTTACTGAGCAATTTATTATCTAACCGCGATGCCTAACTCAACTATCAATCCCTGGATTCAATTCTATCAACCCAAACCCCAAGCCAACCTACGTTTATTTTGTTTTCCTTACGCAGGTGGGAAAGCGCAAATCTTTCGCACTTGGTCAGAGGCACTTCCCGACCAGATCGAAGTTTATCCCATAGAACTACCTGGACACGGACGACGCTGGGGAGAAACACCATTTAAGCAACTCCCGCCTTTGATTGAAGCCGTTGCTAACGCGATCGCTCCTCTTTTAAATCGACCCTATGCTCTTTTCGGTCACAGTATCGGAGCATTAATTGCCTTTGAGCTAGCACGTTTTCTCCGTCAGCAAAATGCCTCTGAACCAGTTCACCTATTCGTCTCCAGTCGTCGCGCTCCACAACTTCAAAACTCCGATACCCACAGCCACACTCTTCCTGATGATGAGCTTATCCGTAAACTTTGTTGGCTTAAAGGAATCCCTCAAAACGCTCTTGACGATCCCGAACTAATGCAGCTTTGGCTTCCAATACTACGGGCAGACTTAGCTGTCGGCGAGACTTATACCTATGTTCCTCAAATGCCTCTATCCTGTCCCATTATTGCTTTTGGAGGTAGGCAAGATCCAGCGATTCGTAGAGGAGGACTACGTCAATGGCGAGAGCAAACTACAGGCAGATTTGCTAAACATCTTTTTCGAGGCAATCACTTCTTTCTCCATTCTGCTCGACCTCGTTTCCTCAAACAGTTAGCGCGAGTGTTACAGGAAGAAATAAGTATTAGAGCAAATAGGCGATCCGATAGTAACGGAACGGAAAATAATGCGCTTTATTAGCGTTGCATTACTTTGGGGATGGTTTAGGGGGACTTAGAAACTTGGGGACTAATTAATCTTTGGTAGCGAGACTTGCTTTAGGCAAACCAAGTGATTCCTACATCCGAAGGCACGCCAAGCTTCTTCGCTCTTTATTAAATCATCCCACAAAAGTGCCACAAGCAGTTAGTCCTTTAGGGTAATGCCCGCTTTATTTATTAACAACTACCGATCGCCAGTGCAATGAAAGAACCCAATCAATTGCCTAAATTCAGCTCGTCGATCGAGCTTTTGAATTATAGAAGCTCTACGCAGCCTAACCAGCTAGCCTATAGATTTTTACAAGATGGAGTCGAACAGGGAAATATCAGCTATAGGGAACTAGATCGCCGCAGTAAAAAGCTTGCTGCTAAACTACAGTCTTTAAGTATGAGCGGTAAACGCGCTCTACTTTTGTACCCTTCTGGTTTAGATTATATTGTTGCTTTTTTTGGTTGTTTATCTGCAAATACGATCGCAGTTACAGCTTACCCACCCCGAAACCAACGCCATAGACCGAGACTTCAAGCGATCGCTAACAATGCTCAAATTGCGATCGCTTTAACTATAAACTCCCATCTCTCTAAAA
>NZ_LR213926.1 GCF_900659865.1 Hyella patelloides LEGE 07179 | reverse complement strand
GATCGCAATCAGTACTGGTTTAATATGGGGAATTGTTGCCACTCTGCGATATTAGAAGTTATTTGTTAAAAATGAAAGCTCAAAATCAGTTAGAAGTGGTTGTGATTGGAGGAGGTGCAGCAGGGGTTTTTGGAGCGATCGCTTGTGCTAATGCTAATCCCCATGCTAAAGTTACTGTGCTGGAAGCTGGTAGTCAGCCTCTAAATAAAGTACGTATTTCTGGTGGGGGAAGATGCAATGTTACCCATCATTGTTTTGAACCTGCTCGATTAGTGCAGAACTATCCTAGAGGGGGTAAGGCTTTACGGGGTGCTTTTTCTCGTTTTCAACCTCAAGATACGGTTAAGTGGTTTCAATCCCGTGGCGTAAAGTTAAAAACCGAAGCCGATGGTAGAATGTTTCCTGTTACTGATAACTCGGAAACTATTATTGATTGTCTGACTACCGCAGCTGATAAAGCAGGAGTTATTTTAGATACTAATAGTGCGGTTAAAACCGTTACTAAATTAGATTTTCAAAAGCAGCAAAAACAGTTTCAAATAGAGTTAAAAAAAGGGAAAATCATTAAATGCGATCGCCTTTTAATGGCTACTGGTAGTAATCCTTTAGGATATCGTTGGGCAAAACATTTAGGACATACTATTGAAACCCCCGTGCCTTCTTTATTTACTTTTAAAATTGACGATCCTAGACTAAAAGGTTTAGCAGGAGTCAGTACAGATAATGCTCAAGTTACCCTGTTAAATTCAGGAAAAAAGCCTTTACAACAAACAGGTGCATTATTAGTTACCCATTGGGGTTTAAGTGCGCCCGCAATTCTTAAATTGTCTGCTTGGGGAGCGCGAATTTTACATGAAAGCAAATATCATTTATCGTTAAAAGTTAATTGGCTACCAAACCACAATCAAGAAACACTTAAAGAATATTTATTAAAAGCAAAAAACGAAACTCCTAAAAAGAAAATTATTAATTACTGTCCTGTTGAATTACCTAAAAGGCTATGGCAAAGCTTAATTAATTACGTTGGTATTAAGCAAGATAAAATCTGGGCAGAAATCAATAAAAAAGAACTTAATAAATTAGTTTTAGAATTAATTCAAGGACAATATCAAATTAAAGGCAAAGGAGTATTTAAAGATGAATTTGTAACCTGTGGCGGAGTCAAATTAAAAGAGATTAATTTCAAAACAATGGAAAGCAAAATCTGTCCTTATCTCTACTTTGCAGGAGAAGTTTTAGACATCGATGGAATTACAGGAGGCTTTAATTTTCAAAGTGCTTGGACTACTGGCTGGTTAGCAGGTAATGCCATGAGTGTTATTGGTTAGCCAATCATACGGTGATATCTATCTAAATAGTCGATCTTTTTTTATTCACTCTCGTACTCGCTTGGTTGCCAAATCAAACCTTAATTCACCAATGTCTCAATTATCTGTGGATTTTTTGGACTTACTTAACCTTAATTTTTGAGCTATTCTACTCATTGTAGAACGACTAATTCTAATTCCACTTTGATCTTCAAACATATTGCATAATTCCTGTAAAGTAGCATCGCTATGCTGTTCGATTAACTCTTTTACTAAATCAATCTGTTCGGGATTTAATTTTGGCGATTTTCCTCCTCTATGTGGTTCAGAATCTACTGTTCCTGTTTGTCTATATTTTTGGATTAATTTTTGCACAAAGCTAGGACTGACTTGAAAACGTTTGGCTACTTGTCTAACTGATTCTTCTCCTTCAAGATATGTATCGACTATTTTTTGTCGCAAATCTCTTGAATACGGTTTCATGATTATTCAACTAGCTTTTATTGAATAAATGCTCTAAACTGTACCTCATTGATATGAAATCAACTTTTATTACACACTACGCATTCCCCAGTCTAAGAAAAATTTGATGTTCTAGATAGGGTCAATGTTTTGGTCTAGGTATGTATTTTTTAGGGAAAAAGTAATGTGGAATACAAATAGCGATTGTATTTTTAGATTATTAGTGCCATCTCTTAGCTACCTTAATGTATTTTACTATGCTTCACAGGTGTTTTAATACCCGTGTTGAATTTTCTCCATGAACTTTAGCTGCACGGTTTATGTTTTTTTGTGAGGTTTTCATGATAATCGGCAAAATAAAAGTCAATAAATTAATTATTAGTTATGAATCGGCAAAAGCAGAAACGTAGTCGTGGTTTAATATTTACTTCTGAAGGATGGCAGAAGTTTCAAGCAAAAAAACAGGATTGGGAAAGCGAAAATAAATCTGGTATCAGATGTACTCTTGAAGAATTGAGCGAACTAACTGGCTTAGCATATAATACCGTCCTTAAAGTGGTAGAACGTGAGAAAGGAGTAGATAAAAGAAGTTTGGTCAAATTCTCGATGGCATTTGATCTGGAATTAAGTCCTAACGATTATATTTCATTAAGCTCGCTTAATTCTTCTGACGACAAGCACGCTATCAAAAAAGTAGACTGGGACGAGTTTATTGAAACGCCGTTTTTTTATGGGCGCACAACAGAACTAACTCTCTTAGAAAAATGGGTAGTAACCGATCGCTGTAAACTGGTTACAATTCAAGGAATAGGAGGAATAGGGAAGACAGCTTTATGCGCTAGGCTAGTCAAGCAAGTCGAACATAAATTTGATTATGTGATTTGGAGATCGCTAAAAACTCTCCCCTCACTCAAAGAACTTTTAGCGGACTTACTTCAAGTTTTATTCGGTGAATCTCAGCTTGAAAGCAATTTATCCTCAAATATTAGCTGTTCTTTACGGCAATTAATTAGTTATTTGCGATCGCATCGTTGTTTAATCGTGCTGGATAATTTGGATGCGATTATGCAGAGTGGTGCAAAATGCGGAGCGTATATCAAAGAATATCATGATTACGGTCGTCTAATTAAATATCTGGGAGAGACTTTGCATCAAAGTTGTTTGCTCTTAACGACGCGAGAAAAACCTCAAGAAGTAGCATTGATGGCAGGAGAAGCCCTTCCAGTTCGTTGTTTAAGATTAGATGGTTTATCAAAGCTGGCAGCACAAAAAATTCTTCTGGCTTCCAATATTTCTGGAACTGAAGCAGAACAAAATAGATTGATTCAAAGGTATTCGGGTCATCCTTTGGCTTTAAAGATAGTTGCCCAAAAAATCAATAGCACCTCCAACCGCAAAATTGCTCGATTTTTTCAACAGGACAACATTATGCTTGAGGAACTCCGCCAGCTTTTGAGCCAGCATATTGAACGCTTATCTAGTCTAGAGCGAAAAATACTGTGCAAATTGGCTATTTTTCCTGAACCTGTCTCTTTTTCTGGGCTACGAAAAGAGATCTCTTTATCAGTATCCTCACACAAGATCATAGATTCCCTAGAATCTCTTTCGAGACGTTCGCTGATTGTTAGGAAATCAGCATTTTTGACCATGCATCCCATAATCAATCTATATGTAACCAATAATACCTAGTTTGTCAGCACAAATTTATTGTAGTTAATGTGTATTTTTAAATTTTCGAATCACACAAATACCTTATTGTAATCAAAAACATTACATAGATGAATATACACAATGAATATAAAAAAAAAGCGCGTTCGTGGTTTTATCCTTAGCCGTCAGGGCTGGCAAAAAGTACAAAATGCCAAAATCGAATGGCAATTTGAAGAGAAACAGGGTTATCAAGTTACCTTGGAAGAAATAGAAGAGCGGGCTGGATTAAGCACAGCTACAATTCGCAAGATATTGACTCGGGATGAAGGAGTTGACAAAAGATCGATCGCTACTCTATTTTCGTCCTTAGATTTAGAATTAACTGCCGATGATTGTACCAGACCAGATCCGCAAAAAAAGCTGGATTCAAAGCAAAATCCCAGAAAAGTTGATTGGGGTGAGGCTGTTGACGTATCGGTTTTCTACGGACGAACTCAAGAACTGGCGACTTTGGATCGGTGGTTGCTGGAAGATCGCTGTCGATTGATTACCGTTATTGGTATGGGAGGGATCGGTAAAACGTCTCTATCTGTTAAGCTGACACAGCAAGTAGAGAATGAATTTGATTGTATTATATGGCGAACGCTAAGAGATGCCCCACCAATTCAACAAATCCTCACTAATCTGATCCAGTTTTTAGGCGATCGACCAATTATCAATACTGATTTACCAGAAAGCGTCAGCGAAAAAATATCTTTGCTCATTAATTGTCTGCGTTCATCGCGCTGTTTGGTAATTCTTGATAATCTTGAATCGCTGCTATGTGACGAAAATAGAGCGGGAATTTGCAGCGAGGAACACCAAGAATATGGCGAACTTTTTCAACGAGTAGGAGAATCTGCCCATCAAAGTTGTGTTTTGTTGACAACTAGGGAAAAGCCCAAAGAAGTGGCATTTTTAGAAGGGGAATCATTTCCAGTTCGTTCCATACAGTTAGATGGTTTTGAAGAAAAAGAAGGAGAAAAAATTCTCAAGCAAAAGGGACTTTCTGACACAGACTCAGAACTGGCAGAATTAGTCAAGCATTATAACGGTAACCCACTGGCTCTCAAAATAGCAGGGACAACCATTCGCGATCTATTTGAAGGCAATATTGCTGAATTTTTGCGCCAAGATACAGCTATTTTTGGTGATATTCGCGACGTTTTAACTCAGCAATTCCAACGTCTGTTAAATACTGAGAAAAAGATCGTGTATTGGCTAGCAATTAATCGCGAGCCGATTACACTAGAACAATTACAAGAAGATTTGGTTGATTGCGCTATAAAATTTGAATTACTAGATGGTTTAGAGTCTCTATCGAGACGGTGTTTAATCGATAAAGTTGAATCTACTGCTACTGAAACAGGGGATGTTCGTTTTACCCTCCAGTCAGTAGTTATGGAGTATGTGATAAATCGATTAATCGAAGCCGTCTGCCAAGAAATTGTTACTCAACATCCCAGGTTGTTTCGGTTGTATGCCTTAGTTAAAGCAACTGCCAAAGATTATATTAAAGAAACTCAAATACGTCTCATTCTTCAACCCATTATTATGAGATTGCTTGATGTTTTAGACTGCCAAAGAAATATTGAAGAGCAACTTAATCAAATTAAAGTAACGTTACAAGAGTCATCACCTCTGCAACCAGGGTACACGGCGGGGAATATTCTAAATCTGCTTTGTTATCTAGGGACAGACTTGAAAGGCTATGATTTTTCCAACTTGTGTATCTGGCAAGCAGATTTACAAAATATCTGCTTACACGATGTAAGTTTCCAAAATGCTAATCTGACCAAGTCAGTTTTTTCAGAAACTTTTAGTGGCATAATATCTCTTGCCTTTAGCTCTGATGGACAAATTTTAGCTGCGGGGGATAGCAATGGTGAAATTCGCTTATGGAGAGTTGCAGATAATCAACCCCTGAAGATTTTCCGAGGTCATACAAGCTGGGTAACTTCCCTTAGCTTTAGCCCTAATGATATGTTGCTTGCTAGTGGCAGTAGTGATAGTAACGTCAAGTTGTGGAATATGGAAACTGGTCAATGTCTCCAAACTTTGACAGAACATCAAGGCGAGGTTTGGTCAGTTGTTTTTACCCCTGATGGTGAGATGTTAGCCAGTGGGAGTGATGACAATACTGTCAGAATCTGGAGAACTAGCACAGGTGAGTGCGTAAAGGTTTTTCAAGAACATACAGGCTGGGTTATATCTCTTGCTTTTAGTTTTGATGGCAATATGCTGGTAAGTGGGAGTGATGATCGCACAATCAGATTATGGAATTTTTATACTGGTGAATGTCTGAGAGTTTTTCAGGGACATCAGGATGGGGTTCGTTCGATTGTTTTTAGTCCTAATAATCAAATGCTAGTAAGTGGCAGTGACGACCATACCTTAAAGTTGTGGGATGTCAATACTGGTGAATGCCTTAAAACATTAAATGAACATACAAATCGAGTATTTTCCGTTGCCCTCAGTCCGAAAGGAGATTGTATTGCCAGTGGCAGTCACGATCGAACAGTAAAAATATGGAATATCAACACAGGTAAATGTATTAGAACTTTTCAAGAGCATTCTAACTGGGTGTTTGCTGTAGCCTTTAATCCAGAAGGAGATACCCTAGCCAGTGGCAGTCGCGACCAAACAGTCAAATTATGGAATTTCAATAAAGGTCAATGCATAAAAACCTTTCAAGGATATTCTAATCAGGTTTTGTCAGTTTGCTTTAGTCCCGACAATCAGAAGTTAGCCAGTGGTAGCCAGGATCGAACAATAAGGTTATGGAATGTACGTACTGGTGTATGTCTCAAAACACTTCAAGGACATCTTAATTGGGTCTATTCTGTGGTATTTAGTCCCCAAGGCGATCGCTTAATAAGTGGCAGTGAAGACAAAACCATCAAATTATGGGATATCAACACCAATCAATGCCTGAAAACATTCGGGGGGCATAGTGCGGGAGTGAGGTCAGTTGCTTTCAGTCGAGATGGCAACATTTTGGCTAGTGGCAGTGACGACCATCAGGTAATGCTTTGGGATGTTAACAATGGTCAGGTTTTGAGAATTCTCAAAGAACACCAAGCTGCAATCTGGTCAATTGCTTTTAGTCCCGATGGCAACATTTTGGCTAGTGGTTCGTTAGATCGAACAATTAAACTATGGAATATACGTACTGGTGAATGTCTTAAAACTTTGACAGGACATGAAACATGGGTTTGGTCAGTTACCTTTAGCCCAGATGGCAACACCTTAGCGAGTTCCAGTCCTGATGGAACTGCAAAATTCTGGAATGTTAGCACTGGCAAATGTAAAAAAAGTTTTAATTCATTTATGGGCTGGTTACTTTCAACCGCTTTTAGTCAAGATGGTCAAATGTTCGCAGCTAGCAGTCAAGATTGTACCATTAAACTCTGGGATGCTAAGAACTATGAATTAATTAAAACTTTTTCAGGACATGAAAGCGGCTATATTTGGTCAGTCGTTTTTTGTTTAGATAGTCAAATTATAGCTAGCGGTAGCGAAGACGAAACAATTAAACTTTGGAATATAAAAACTGGAAACTGTTTGAACACTTTAAAGACAGAAGGTTTATATAAAGATTTGAATTTAGGAGGAGCTAATGGTTTATCAGAATCAACTAGATTGGGTTTAAAAACATTAGGCATTGTCGATTGAACTTGATTTTCATTTCTAAATTAATTAGTCAATCAAGCAATATCCAGATAGGGAGATAGGTTAAATGTTAATTACTTTCGATTCTGACCACTAGCTAGTTGATTCCAAACATTTGGGTAAAGGGTTACCTCATCAAAAGTTTATTTAGACCGCTCCTCTCGCAAGTAATATTTCTTCTCCAGATTCATCATCACCTAAAATGTCTTCCCATTCGCGATCCAGATGGATTTCTTCCTTGGTTTCGTCATTACTTCTACTAATAGGTTCAAAAGGCTTTTGTGTCTCTTGGTTCTCAGACTGTTGCTTGGTTGCTGGGCTGAGAGCCTCCTTATTTGATAACGGTTCTACTGCTGCTGTGGCTGTGGATGTAGCGATCGCACAAAAACTGAGAAAAGTTAATAAAGTAAAAGATTTTTTGCTGTTGTTGTTGTTGAATTTCATAAGATACTCCTAATGTGTTCAAAAAATTTGGGTCAAGGGTTCTGTCATCAAAAGTTTATTGATGATTTGTGGCTTTCTTTCCGTTCAGAAAGAAAATAAGATTTTCGATGGAACGATACTAGTATTTGAAGGCTTCTAATTTTTGCTGTTGTTCCGTTGTTGATGGATAGTCATTCTCGCGGATACTAAAGTATCGTTTTGCCGTTTCGTAGCAAGCGATCGCAATATCATTTCGCTCTGCTGGAGTTGATGCTGCTATTATCTCCAAGTTTTCTGCTACGTGTTCCACATCACTGCCAATGGAACTATGAACCCGTAGACAACGAGTAGCATTGATCCCAGAGGGAATTATTGCTTCTATCGCCTGAATATGCTTTTCTTGAACAGCAAGGGCGATACGTTCTAGGGTGTAAGAATAGCCTACCACTCTGATTGGGTCTGAAGTTTGAACGCTACGAATAAAGTAATCCACAAGAACTTTAGCTGAAGGTGGCATAAAAGTATTGACTACAGCTTGAGCCTGATATCCTAATGACTGAATATCCAGTAAAGCAAGTCTGTCATGTCCAGTTTCTTCCAGAGCCTTTTCCTCTGCCCATTCTGCCAAGCAATGGCGACCCTTTACTTCAAAGCGTTGCGCTGCTTCCTTCATTAGTTGTGGTGTGGGTTGAGTCGTATGATATTGACTAACCAGACTCCAAATCCAAGTGGTTAGATTTAAATCAGGAAGTCGTCGCTCGACAGAAGCAGCCCGCTTACCTAATATGATGGCGGTATCAAGTAGCTTTTTGGTCGCTTCAATATTCCCTATATTGCTGTTGCTAGTCGATGGTTGAGGTAAAAAATTGTTATGATTACCAGAATCAGGACTGTAGACCCAAACTCGATCGGCTGTTGCCATAATGATTTGATTTTGGTTAAGTCTCACACTATCTACAACAGAAGAATCTGTTACAGGTTGCTCCCTCAAAACTTGATTCAAGGGTGGTGAAACTTGGGTGTAACAAGTAGCATGGGAACTACCTTTACAAGTATTAGTGTTAGATGGTTCGGTAGAAACACTGATGGAAATCCCATCTTTCTTGCTTTCAGTGGCAGATACTTTCATAATGTCAACGAGTAAATCCGTGTTTGCTATGAATTCAGTCTCTTATTTTTCGCTAAAATCAACTACGCAAGATAAGAAAGATAAAAAAATGTTAAAAATTTTTTAGTGAACCTTGTGGGAATCCTCCGCTTCTACCCGATCATGACTGTGGTTGAGGGATTTTTGAAATTTTCTGAAATACAAGTGTAAGCAAGAGAAAACAGTTTTTCTGCGGATAAATAAATAGATTTTTGCCATCTTATCCGAAATTCTATTTATACACAATACTTATCGGTAAAATTGTTAAATCTTATAGAGAAATGATAGATAAGGGGCTGTATGCGCTAGAGTGAGGGACACTGAGGAGACCTCAACAGCTTGTACGCAGAGTTGCGTCTCTACAATAAGTGTTTATGAGATGTTTTTACGGAAGGAAATGCGTGATTGAAAAGCGCGTATATTCCATTTATCCTTATTATTCCCCTCTGACGGGACGAATGGGGACTCCCGTGTTGATAATCGGATTTGGGATGAAAAGACTTGTAATCACTGCCTGAATGTAACCGATATAGCGATATAGCGATATCAGTATAGGCTAAGACATTTTTTGTACCCGATTCCCTTCAAAGTCAATCTATTCTTTTTTCTAGGTTCTTTGATAAACTTACAATGCCTGAAAGCAATGTTATATAAAGATTTGGTTTCAATTGTGTATAGTTGGTCGGGAATAAATTTCCTCCTTTGTCTTTAATCTTGCGAGAGGGAAGACCCCCACGTACCTTGGCGGGATGGAGCTTATCCCCATTCGAGGACAATGTGAACACTTGGGGTTTCCTCAAGTAACAGCCCCTCATGAGAACGAGGGCGATAACTTAACAATTTGGACATAGAATCTTCATCTAGTAAGGGTTTGAACTGTTCTACTATTGGTTTAGAGGAAAAGTAATGGGCATTGGTGACAAGTTAAGATACTACGCTATTTGTCAATCTGTTTTAAGCTCCAAGCTCTAAGCTCTAAGCTTATGAGATATTTTGAGTCATGTTTACCACAATATCAGCGATCGCTTAATTAGGAAGCTCAAATCTACATCTAGAGTTGGTTAATGTTACAGACGCTGTATTTAGTAGTTGACCGATACTATTTTTGCCTAACTTGTCACCATTAGGTAATAGGCATTGGTGACAAGTTAAGCATGAATGCCAAATGTCAAGAGGGGAAAGGAGATAAATTAAGGGGTGGTGTAACTCGTTTTGGGCGAGGGGGTTTAATTATTCCTAAGTCTTGATTCTTAGGACTCGTCAAATAAGCAATCAAGGAGGAATCATTTCCAGTAGTTGAGGAAAGTTAACTTTTTTTCTTAACTTGTTTATTTTTACTTGAGTTAAAACCATGAAATTTTGCAGAATAGACATAGTAATTAAGTTAATGATTACTGGTTAAATGCAGCGAAGTTCAACCATCTAAAATACCTTTTTTGTGTTGATCGCCAGGAAAGATCTAGGAAAGCAAGCTTCAGAACTTAGACTAACTGACTGGATTATTTGTCAGTAGAAATGCAGCATAGTTGCAGTTTACCAAGTAGCAAATTCTATGCTGGCATTGCAGTTTATTGAATTTAATTACGTAACAAATAGGTTAAGAGAAGTATATGAATTTAAGTTACTTATCCAGAGATGGTAAATTTCCCGATTCCATCTCACTATCTGATATTAATCTACTCGTAAAAACCGAAAAACTGTTTTTTCAAGCACAACATCCACTTCCTTTGCTAAACAAGGTTTTTAGGTTTATTGGAGAAAACTACCAAAATCAGATTAGTCTGCGAGAGGTAGCTCAAGAGGTTACACGTTCTCCTGCTTATTTAACTAGTTTAGTGCGACGAGAAACTGGTAAAACAGTTCTAGCTTGGATTAAAGAGTATCGTATGGCAAAAGCACGTCAGCTACTTCTCAAAACTAATCAATCAGTAGAACAGATTAGCGAAGCTGTTGGCTATTTTGATCGCCGTCATTTCAGTCGCCAATTTGTTCAATTTCATCAGTTAACCCCTCAAGCTTGGCGCAAAAAAAATCAAAGTGGCAAGAGCTTACTTGACCTGAGAATTAGAAATCGCGGTACAGATATTACTAACCAAGAATCAGAGCGACTCCAAGTCTGTCTGCAAGAATTAGCATCGATTCTTTATCAGAAAACGGCTCCCGATCGCCTTATTGCCTTGGAAGATATTGAATGTGATTCCATTATTCAAACTGATAATGGCTGTATACAAGTAACTTTTAGAACTTCTGCCCAATTATCCAGTTAGTTTAATAGCCAAATATTTTCGTCACTAAATCTTCTCTTCCAGTTTTCTCAGTTAAAACAAGCGATCGCTAAACGAATAAAAGTCAGGAGAGTAAACTTTGATAATGAGCAAGCAAAGACGTAAGCGTGGTGTTATTCTCACTTCAGAAGGATTGCAAAAGCTTAAAGACGCTAGACGTGAGTCTGAATATAGAGATAATTTTGGTGAAAGATATACCTACGAAAAAATAAGTGAAATCACTTATTTGGATATCAACACCATTAAAAGAGTACTCAAATGTCAAGAAGGAGTTGATAAGCGAACACTTGAGCGTTTTTTTATTGGCTTTAACTTGGAACTAACCAGCGAGGACATTACAAAACCCAATCTTCATAAACGTCAGGATTTGGGAGGGGCAATCTGTGTCTCTAATTTTTATGGGCGCACTACTGAATTAATTCAATTAGAGCAATGGCTACTTCAAGACAGATGCCGATTAGTGACAATATTGGGCATTGGTGGAGTTGGTAAAACTGCTTTGTCAATTAAGTTAATCAACCAAATTGGCGATAAATTTGATTGTGTTATCTGGAGATCCCTCAAAGATGCTCCACCCATTGAGAAATTTATTACCGATCTACTTCAGTTTTTGTCTAAAAAGCAGTTAACTAAAGCTGAACTACCACATTGCACCAGTGACAAGATAACCAGGTTAATCGGCTATTTACGCTCTTCGCGCTGTCTTGTGGTACTTGATAATTTAGAGTCGTTGCTATGCAGTAATGCTCCAGCAGGAATTTGTCGCCAAGGATATGAAAAATATAGTGAACTCTTCAGGCGATTAGGAGAAACAGATCACCAAAGTTGTCTGCTACTAACTTCTCGCGAGAAACCTAGTTCAGTAGCTGCTCTTGAAGGAGAAAAACTTCCAGTTAAAACTTTTAAATTGAATGGTTTAAGGGAGCAAGAAGGTCAAAAAATTCTGAAAATCAAGGGGCTTGATAGCTCGGAACTGGAGTTGAACCAGCTTGTCCAGCAATGTAGCGGTAATGCCTCAGCATTGAAAATAGTAGCAACAACCATTCAGGATGTGTTTGCAGGGAATGTCGCCGAGTTTTTGTCGAAAGAAATGATAGTGTTTGGTGATATTTATAAGCTTTTAGATGAACAATTTGAGCGTTTATCTATTTTGGAACAAGAAGTTGTCTACTGGCTGGCAATTAATCGAAAACCAATTTCCTTCTCTCAGTTGCGCGAAAAAATGGGCTTAGCAGTCTCTAAATTAAATTTAATAGAGGGGTTAGAGTCTTTGTCACGTCGCTCGATAATTGAGTCTCAGCAATCCTATTTTAAACTTCAGTCAATTATCATGGAGTATATTCTCTGTCGATTTGCCAAGACAGAAGATACGATGGTATTGCAAAAAGCAGAAACCACTTAATTGTCAAGTCACCGTTACTCCGCCTTAAAAAGACGGGGCTTCCTCTGACTTCATCAAGTCACCGTTACTCAATTTATTTACTCTAGAATACGATCGCCTTTTCAAAATTACTGCTTTCTCAAAGGCGATCGCTAGACAAGATTAACTCTCCCGTTTATTTCTTTGATTCAAAAATAGGTTTTTGCAATATTGCTACATCACTTAACAAAATGATTTCTTAAAGTAAACCGTAGTTAATCTCAAATATAATGACAGACAAGAGTTTAGCTTTGGATGAAGCTCTTTATAAATATTTTCAAGCTGTCTCGCTTCAAGAGTCAACAGTGCTTACTAAGTTAAGAGCCGAAACAGCAAAACTCCCAATGAGTATCATGCAAATTGCTCCAGAACAAGGTCAATTTATGGCTTTGTTGGTCAAGTTAATTGGGGCAAAAAAAGCTTTAGAAATAGGCGTTTTTACGGGCTACAGTGCTTTAGTAGTAGCCTTAGCTTTACCTGATGATGGCAAAATAATCGCCTGTGATAAAGATGAGCGATATACTAATATGGCTAAACCCTATTGGGAAGAAGCAGGTGTCAGTCACAAAATAGATTTAAGAATTGCTCCTGCGTTAGAAACTTTAGCTGAGTTGATAGCAACAGGACAAGAAAATACTTTTGATTTTGCCTTTATTGATGCGGATAAAGGTAATTATTCTAACTATTACGAACAGGCTTTAAAATTAGTCAGACCAGGGGGTTTAATTGCGATCGATAATGTATTATGGTCGGGAAGAGTAGCCGATCCAGAAGATACTGACAAGCGAACAATTGCAATTCGAGAATTTAATCAAAAACTCTATCAAGACAAGCGAGTAGATATTAGTTTAGTACCCATTGCCGATGGTTTAACTTTAGCTATGAAATTAAACTATATTTAGTTATAAAACAGAGTTTCTCAGAAAACTGAGAACTTTCCGCGAGATTGATAATGGGGAAGATTCAGCCAAATATTCACAGTTACTTAGTTACACCCAGTACTAAATTATTCTATCGCGCTACCAGATTGCAAGTTTGATATGTCTGTCCAGCCATAAGCAATCTCTGTTAACTTATTACTTCCCCTTTCAATCTCTTTTTCCAATACTTTTTGTCCCCCAAGTAACTCATAAAATCTGTGTGCAGGATTGTCTGCTAATACCCACACCAGCATAGAACGAATCTCCATTTGTCCTAATCTTTGAGCCACTTTCTGAACTAATTTACGCCCCATTCCTTGTTTTTGATGACTCTTCAGGATATAAATTGCATTCAATTCACCTCGATAAATTAAATTACCAGTGCGTTCTAATCCACCATCAGCAAAACCAACTACGTGATGTGATTCATCCTCTGCAACATATATAAAGCTGTTATTTTGGGGAGCGTCATTGAAAATTTGATACCAAATCTTTTCCCGCTTCTTGTAAGATAGATTTTCCAGATACTCATCCGACACAATTCCTCGATAAGTAGTTCGCCAACTATCCACGTGAACTTTTGCAATAGCAGGTATATCACTATTGGTTGCTTCTCGCACAATCATTTTTAACTCCAGGTTTTAAGCTGATGATTTTCTGGTAATTTAAAATCGCTACGCGATTAGCTGTAAGCTATAGGCTATAACCTATTAGCTACAAGCTTGCATAATGAGGGCAATTTTACTCATCATTATGTCTTATTCCACTTCTTGCATAGTGGAGGAATTAAACAAAGCTTACAGCAAGCGAGCTTAAAGCTTATAGCTGGTTAAAATTTTTAGCGGTTTTTGGCTCTGGCTTTATCACCTAAGATAACATCCAAGTAATTTCCTCAGTTTTTTGAGATCGTACTTTTCTTTTGTACATTCTCAACTTAAAATATAAAGCGTTACATATTACTCATCTCCAAAGAATTGAGATTCGCTAATATACTAAAAAAGCGAGGATGGAATTATGAGTGGTAAAACCAATCGACGTAACTTTATTCTGGGTAGTGTTGCAGCAGCTACGGCGATAGGATACAAAGCAGTTTCTCACAAACCTCAACCCACTATTGCTGTATCAGAAATCCCTTCATCTATGCCAGAAAGGATACTGGGAAAAACCAATATTAGCTTACCTGTTTTGGGTTTAGGTGGAGCAGGGCAAACACCAATCTCTAAGAGAGGACAAGATAAAGAAGCGATCGCTTTAATCGAAAAAGCCTTAGAATTGGGCATACGCTACTTTGATACTGCCGAAATGTATGGTATCTCAGAACAGCAATTTGGTCAGGTTTTACCATCTTATCGCGACAGCATTTATATCAATAGTAAAACCAATGCCAGAGATTATGACGGTGCTTGGCGACATTTGGAAAAATCTCTCAAACTTCTCAAAACAGACTATTTAGACTGTTGGCAAATGCATCATTTGTCTGTTTCGGAAGAATTAGAGCAAATATTTGGGAAAAACGGAGCGATTAAAGCTGTTGAAGAAGCAAAAGAACAAGGCATAATTAAATTTTCTGGTGTTACGGGACATTATGAACCAGATGTTATTGTGAAAGCTTTACAACGTTACGATTTTGATACTATCCTTATTTCTTTAAATGCTGCGGATATCCATCATCCTCGTCCTTTTTCTACCACAGTATTACCAGTAGCTCAAGCTAAGAACGTCGGCGTTATTGCGATGAAAGTACCCGCTTATGGTCGTTTGTTCAAGCCTAATCTATTAAGTGGCATGGAGCAAGCGATGGGTTATAGTCTTTCTCTACCAGGAGTGCATGGTTGTGTGATTGCTGCGGAAAATCCCGAACAACTAGAGTCTAATGTCAAAGTAGCTCAAAATTATCAAGCGTTAACCCAAGCACAAATGCAGGATATAGAAAAATTAACTGCTAATGCAGGTGAAGACGGCTCATTTTTCCGTAACTGGGGATAGTTTAAAGGATGAATTACTACGTCCTCGAAGGGGGATGAAGTATGAGGAAGATGATATTATCTTGTCCCTCGCTATGTAGGTGGTAAGGAATATTTTGCGCTTGCACTTGATTTAAGATTAAAGCATGAAGTAATGAATCACGAAATAAATATAATGGATGTCGGTCAAATAAAGTTGCTCGATCCTTCCTTTCAAAAATCAAAAATCTGTGAATCAATACTTCGAGCTTTACCACAATGGTTTGGGATTGAAAAAGCACTGCTTCATTATCTAAAAGAAATTGAAAATAACCCTACTTTGTTTGCATTAGTCGAGCATGAATATGTAGGCTTTTTGAGTTTTAAGCAACATAATCAATACGCAGCAGAACTCTATGTAATGGGTGTTCGTTTTGAAGCTCAGCGTCAAGGTATTGGTCGCGCTTTAGTTCGTTATACAGAGTCAATTCTACGTCAGCAAAAGCTTGAGTATTGGCAAGTTAAAACTCTTGCTGCTTCTCATCCCGATCCATTTTATGCACAAACACGAGCTTTTTATTTGGCAATGGGATTTAGACCTTTGGAGGAGCTAACACAACTGTGGGGACAAGATAATCCTTGCTTACTGATGGTCAAATATCTGTAACGTATGATGAAGCCTATTTCCCTAGCTCCCTATTTCTCTCAATTTAAAAAGGATAAAAAAGCCCTAGTTTAGCCCCCTTTTTCTCCTGAACCATCTACCTAGGGATTTATCCCTCTTTTGTCACTTTCCGAAACAGAGGAGTAGCAGAAACAGAGTTTATCCATCAGGCAAATAAAAAGAAAATTGATTCATTGCAGCAATCAATCGATGAAAACCAAGTAGTAAAGAACGGTTAGGAAAGATGTCTAACC
>NZ_LR213925.1 GCF_900659865.1 Hyella patelloides LEGE 07179 | reverse complement strand
TCGCCCCAGCGCAAGGGGGCTTGTATTTTTATTAATCTGTTTACCCACTAAATTTATTGTCTATTGAAGCCCCCTTCGCGCCCTTAGCTGAGAGAAGCCTGTCCAACTTTGTACAGGTTTTCTCTCGTGGACATTAGCGATCGCCTATCTGCTACCCTAGCTCTATACGACCTAACTCGTTCTAACGTCACAACGGAAGATCCCGATAATCCTAACTTTGATATCCAAACAGGTGAGCAAAACAGTCAAGGTATCGAACTATCAGTTGCAGGAGAAATTTTACCAGGATGGAATATTACTGCTGGTTATGCCTATACCGATGCCAAGATTACCGAAAACAATAACTTTGAATCAGGCAACCGCTTAAATAATGCTCCTGAAAATGCCATCAGCTTATGGACGAGTTATGAAATACAACGAGGCAGCTTACAAGGATTGGGTTTTGGTGGAGGAATCTTTTTTGTGGGAGAACGTCAGGGAGATTTAGATAATTCATTTACCGTACCCAGCTACACCCGTACCGATGCAGTTATTTTCTATGAAAGAGGTAAGTTACGCACTTCGGTTAATTTTAGAAATTTATTTGACATCGATTATTTCGAGTTTGCACAAAATGATTTGCGAGTTTTTCCAGGCGATCCTTTTACTGTAGTTGGCTCTATTTCATTGGAATTTTAAAGATCAAAAAAAGCAGAGGTGCCGAGGTGCAGGGAAGTGGGGGGAGAACTATAGTCATTCCAAATAGAAACCAGATGATCTTTTAAAAAAGTAACGAGTAGCGAGTAAGATTCAACCTTGCTATCAATACAAAAATACCATAATAAAATTAATTGGAATGACTATAAAACTATTTATTATAAAATGCTCGACGACTATATTAGTCGAAGAAGAAGCCCACACTTACCGTTTACGGAAGTAATGGGAGTATATCACTTTATTTATGTTTAATTTCACCCTGCTACTTTACAGTAATACTATCAAATGAAAAATCGACTGTATCGTTATCTTAAGGTATGCCTGTTATTAGTTTTCTCTTTTATTATAGTTACAGCTTGCCACAGTAAAAATACTCAACAGGCGAATATTCCAGAAACACGATCTCAAAATTCTGACTGTAGAATGATTGTGCATCAATTTGGTAAAACTTGTGTTCCTCTTAACGCACAAAGGGTCATTGTTACGGATGAGATTGCTTTAGATGCTGTATTAGGGTTGGACGTAAAACCAATTGCCACAGCCGAACCAAATATTGCAGGTAAGAGAGGACGGCAGTTAAAAGGAAAGGCAGAAGGCGTAACTTCCTTGGGTAAAGGCTCTCAAATCAATATAGAAAAGATAGCGGAGTTAAATCCTGATTTAATTGTCGGTTTTTTTATGAACTTGCAACAGTATGAGTTGTTTTCTCAAATAGCTCCCACAGTTAAACTTGAACTTGAATATCTTGATGGTACTTGGAAAGACTCTTTACTAAAAGTAGCAGAAATTTTAGATCGAATCGAACAAGCTCAAAATGCAATCGCTCTATATGAACAACGAGTTATTAAACTCCGCAAGGCTATAGAGGAACAACTGGGAGACGTGACAGTTTCAGTTATTCGCTTTTATGCCGATAAAAACGTTCAATTTGATACCATTTTTTCATTTGCTGGCACTATCTTTGAGGAAGCAGGAATTTCTGCACCACCCCAACAACTACCTTTTGCGACGAACAAAGATGTATTTTCAGTATCTATTAGCTTAGAGAAATTAGAATTAATAGATGGAGATGTTCTATTTGTTATGCTCGATCCAGACTCAGAAGACAACTTCCAACGGTATCAAGGAAGCCCACTGTGGCAAAAGCTAAATGTCGTTCAACACGATCACGTCTATACAGTAGATTCAGGTTACTGGTATCTGGGAAATATCATGGCAGCAAACGCTATTCTCGATGACCTCGAACAATATCTCTTCAATTCTTTCTCTATTTCCTAAAGCGATCGCAGAATTGTCTGAAATTTAGTGGGAAACTTGGCGCGATTGCACTTCTTGAAAACTTGCTTATCTCTTAATGCGATCGCAGTTAAAAATTTTTGGGGAAAATTATGCGCTCGTTCTTTATCTATGTATTTATTTCAACATTTAATAAATGAATTGCCACGCTTTGACAGTTTCTTCACCAATCTCGCTGTCTACTGTTTCCCCGTTTTCGACAATTAAACGAATGTCTACGTTGCCACTCGGCGAGTTCTTTAATGCCGTTGCCAGCTTTTCATCTACTTCAAATCTACTATTGTTACTTTCAAGACGAAAAACTTCTTCACCCAGTTTGAGATAAACATCGGTGATTTTAAGTGCAGCATTAGATGCCAAACAATCTCTGCTTAATGTCTGGTGGTAAAAAGTAGAACCAAAATTACAATCGCGATCGCGATAGGCTAATAAGAAACGAACTGTATCTAAACTCCACAAACTAACTACTTCTAATCTGGCACTGGTATTTAGCACGCGACTAGAAAAGAAATGGCGATCAAAGATGCCGATAAATTCTCCTTCAAAGGGGTCTTGAACTATAACAGGTTCAGACCAAGGCACATCTAAATTGGTATCTAAATTTGCTGATTCAACTATGGGATAGTCAGTCGCCGATATCGCTAGTTGTCCGCTTTTTTCGCCACTCATAGCTGGTTGGAGCGATAAAGTAACTGCCATAGCAGCACCTAAGAAGCTCGATCCCCATTTAGAGCGATGTCGATTGAAATGATTTTGACCAGATCCGCGACTATAAATGCTCATTACTGCAATCCTTTTGAGTTGTGTGAAGTATACAACTCCTCAATAGACTTATTATAGCTAGATGAATACAGTTAGGCTTATTTTAAGCATTTGCGTTTTATAATAATGAAAATTATTTTTATTAAGTTACAGAATATTGTCAAGTGCGATCGCGCTTAGCCGATGAGATTTATATAACTATTTCTATTTCCCAACAATCTTATAACGAACTAGTAGAGGAAGCTCAAGCTAAGAGCCAAGCAGATCCCACAGATAAGTTAGACAGTGGTAGGGCAGACGAGAGCATTAACCCCTAGCTTCGAGTAGGACGGCGAGTAACTTCGCCGAGGAACTCAGAACACATAAACCCAAGGCTCAACACAGCGAAGCGGAGTAGCCTTGAGTAGTTCATGATAACTGTTAACTTCAGTATAAAGTTTTTCTAATTTCTCAGGTTGCTGAGAGAAATTAAGAGATTTTTCGTTTAAGAGCGAAGTTTACCAATCAACACTATATAAAACACTGAGGGTAGTACCTCTACCAGCCCTAAAATTTTCGTCAAAGGGAAAATCGGGAATATTTGGGTTGCTAGTACCACCAAGAAATTGCGAACTAGCGGGAAAATATTGATTGTTAAAAAGATTCTCTACCCCAATTTGTAACTCTCCTGCTCCAATCGAGACACGACTGATCAGGTCTACCAACAGATAACTTTCTATAGGAAAGCCATCGACTCCTTCATCAAAAGCAGTCTCGCGATCGCCAACATAGGAAAACCGTAAGCGATTGCGCCAACCTGGTAGTGTTTCATTTTCTACGAAAGCAGTCAAACTCCATGGTGGAATTTCTCCGCTATTAAGAGGAAGAAAATCCCCATCATCTTCTGGATCGTTTTCGCCTTCAGACCAACCAAAAGTAGTCCCAATTAACCATGCTTGGCTTGGTTGCCAATTCAGACTTGCTTCAACACCATATATTCTTTGAGGCGATCGCTCTAGTTCTAGAAGACCTGTTTCCTCATTGGGAGTTAAACTCGAACCATTGTCTGAATAGTTAAAAAATCCCGATACAGTAAATTGTACGTTGTCAAAGTTACCTCGGAAGCCAAGCTCATATTCAGTAACTTTACTCGGTTCAGTTAATTCTAAACCAGTATCCACAGAGTCAAAACTTGGTCGGCGTAAAACACGACCGACATCGGGGATGAAAAAACCCTGACCAATATTGGCGAATACACCTACGTTATCAGTAAAGTTATAGACAATACCCCCATTGAAAACAAAGTCATCTGGGTTTTGATCTCCTCCCTCTACAGCCTTCTTCGGTAGGAGTGCGAGTGATAATGTTAACTACACCTCCTGTTCCTTGACCGCCATATATGGCAGTTGGGCCATTGGTAACTTCAATCCTTCCTAGCTTTTTCAATTTCTTTGGGGTCATGCTCGATTTTATGGTAACGGCTTGACTGTTGATTAATAATTGTTTCTGGACAATACTCTAAGCGATTAATTGTACTATTCGGTGCCAAAATACCTTCATTTAAATCAATGTAATTGAGTCTTTCTAAGGCGATAGCTAATGCTGGATCGTTACGCAATTTGTCATGATCATTAACATCTTCATAACCTAAAACAATGCCATAAACTCTTTGTGCCAATAATTGATGAACTGAATAATTCACATAAGATGAGTCTCGATAATCTTGGAAACATTCGGCAAAACGAGAAGTAATTTTCAGCTTTTTGTCTAACTCCGCCATCAACACGATTCCTGCATTTGAGGTAATTCTTCCTCCTTCAAAATTAGCAATTACTTTTCTTCCTTCTATACTTCCAAAACTTAGTTGTTTGGCAAAATAATGAGTCAAACTGGGAGTCATAAACTAGATAATAAAAATTACTTTTATATCTGAATTATATCTGCTTTTACTATTATTATTTCAAGAAATTTTAGAGCAAAAAATGAATATATTGATGGGATATTTACGCCAAATAAATTGCTTTTTGCGCCCAGTTTAATTGATTTTGATGTCGGCAGGAACTCTCACCACACTCTGTCGTGTTTCCGCAGGAGCGAACACCAGGGTCAAACCTAGATGCGGTAGGCTTTTTGGCAGAACGCAATCGCTATTTTGTGAGAAATACGGGTACTGTCATCTACCTGAGTAACGCTAACTTCGGTTATGCCTGCTGTGGGATTGGTTTCTCTAAACTCATTTCCTGTTGGTAAGGCTAGAATGGCATCTAATACCTCGATAACTAAATTGTTTCCTTCAGGGAGAATTAAGGGAACTAACTGTTGTCCTGTTTCAGTTTCTAAGATAATTTGTAAGCCTTCATCGGTGCGTTCGAGGTTTACGCCTGTAACTTTCACGATTTCTTCAGAAGGATTATTCTGCACTAGCAAATCTGTTGCAGAAGTAGAGAATTTACTTTTCTCATCTTGTTACAATTTATTATGATTAGGTTTCCGACTTGATATCTGGTTTGATAGTTGATTCAATTCTTCAGCAACAACTGGTTCAAACACTGACATAGTCAAGAATATTAGCAGCTGAACTAGAAAAAAAACGATACTTCACTAGATTAATTTTTTTCCTCTTAATGATAATTTTGTCTGACGATTTATTAATTAAACTTGAATTTAATTAATAAAATATCTCAATAATTGAAAGAAAATTCTGCTCATAGCGATCGCAATATCAAACGAACTAACTACTCTCCAATCAAATTAGGAAAAGGTTTTAGGAGGCTTGTCACCCCATGAGCTAGATAACTTAACTTTCCTTCCCATTGGAATACACATGGGAGTATCAGCTAGAGGATCGGGAACAATACGGCATTCTAAATTAAACACATCTCGCACCATCTCTTCGGTCATTACCTGTTCTGGAGTCCCAGTAGTATAAATCTTCCCTTGCTGTACTGCTACCAAATAATCTGCATAGCGACAAGAAAGATTAAGATCGTGGAGAATCATGACAATAGTTTTGCCTTGCTGCTCGTGGAGTTCATAGAGCAAATCTAGAAGCTCTACTTGGTGAGATAAATCCAAAAAAGTTGTTGGTTCGTCTAGCAATAAAAGATCTGTATCTTGAGCTAATACCATTGCAATCCAAGCTCGTTGTCGTTGTCCACCTGAAAGATTATCTAAAGCCCTGTCTGCTAATTCGGTCATGTTAGTGATTTCTAATGCTTCTTTGACTTTTTGTTCATCTTCACTAGACCACTGCTGCAACCAGTTTTGATAGGGATAACGACCCATTGCCACTAAATCTTGCACGGTTAATCCTTCTGGAGCAGTAGGACTCTGAGGCAGCATTCCTAGTTTTTTGGCTACAGTTTTGGCATTAAGTTGAAAAATCGCTTTTCCGTCCAAGTAAACCATTCCGCTTTTTGGCTTTAATAGTCGAGCGAGTCCTCGTAGGAGGGTAGATTTCCCACAGCCATTGGCACCCACTAGCACGGTAATCTTTCCTGTAGGAATTCCTAAATTTAAATTTTGCACTACAGGCGCACCATCATAAGCAAGAGTAAGCTGTTTGGTTTCTAAGCGGTGATGGAAAAAGCGATTTTGGTTCATAATTAACGATTTTTAATTAACAGATAGACGAAATAAGGCGCACCCACCACAGCAGTGATAATGCCACAGGGGAGTTCTAAGGGTGCAAACATTACCCTACCCAATAAATCAGCACATACTACCAACATTCCTCCCATCATGGCAGCTACGGGTAACAGTCCTTCATGGGACGCTCCGACTAACTGTCGTCCGATATGGGGTGCCATTAATCCCACAAAACCAACTGCACCTGCTGTCGCCACAGAAGATCCTGCTAAAGCGACACTGGTTAAAAGTAGTAAACCTCTCTGCCACTCCACTCGACTACCCAAACCGCGAGCAACTTCATCTCCTAGATTTAAAGTATTTAACTCTCTGGCTAGGTAAAAAGCGATCGCTCCAAAAATACCAATCCAGGGAATCAGAGCCAAGACTTGTGACCAACCACGTCCGTAAACACTTCCCGCCAACCAAACTAAAGCTTGAGAAACATTATTTATCTCCCCAAAAGTAATCATTAAATTCGTCAAAGCACCAGCAATTAGATTAAAACCAATACCCACTAAAATTAGTCGAACTGGTGAACTACCTTCTTGCCAAGCTAAGAGATAGATTAATAAGGCAACCGTCAACGCACCAACAAAAGCAGCGAAAGGAAGTAGGGAAATGGGAGCATTGGGCAGTAAAACTAGTAAAGTAACAGCAGCTAAAGTTGCTCCAGCATTGACACCTATGATACCAGGGGCTGCTAAAGGATTACGCGTAATGCCTTGAGTAATCGTTCCTGCGATCGCCATTCCTCCACCGACTAAAAAAGCGACAATGGTTCGCGGTAGACGTAAAGTGTTGATAATAAAAGCATAATCCCCATTTGTTGTGGGCAAACCTAACAGAGTTTTAACTACATCAAGAGGTGCAATTTGATATTCTCCATAGCCGACACTAATGACCATTGCTACGAGAGTTATCAGAGTAAGAATCAGCAGCACTCCTGGAACTCGGCGATCGCTTTTCCAAGAAATCGGTAGTACTTGAGGACGAATAATTAACCACTGTTTTGTCATTAGTCAAAATTGTTAATTGTCCATGATTAATTAATTGTTAACATTACCTTTTAAGCTTCCACCTAATTAAATATATAAAGAAAGGCGCACCAATTAAAGGCATTATTAACCCCACAGGTAGCTCGCTTGGTTTAACCACTAGACGACCGCAGATATCGGCAATTAAGACAATGATTGCGCCAAAAATCGCTGAATAGGGTAAAATCCAACGATAATCAACCCCAACTAATAAGCGAACTATGTGAGGTACAATTAAACCCACAAATCCAATGGGTCCCGCGATCGCAACACTTGCTCCTGCCAGTAAAATAATACTAATAGCTGCTAAAATCTTAATTAAAATAGTAGATTGTCCTAAGCTCCTCGCTGTATCCTCCCCCAGACTGAGGATCGTAATTTGTCTACTAAGAGCTAACGCCAAAATTAATCCCACACAGATATAAGGTAAGACTTGTAATAACAAATTCAGATCTCTACCAGCTACTGAACCAGCTAACCAAAACCTGATTTCTTCTAGGGTGCGTTGACTTATAATAAGAATGCCACTGGTAACCGAAGAAATAAAGGCGGTAAGAGCAGCACCAGCTATAGTCAGGTTAAAAGGGGTGAGTCCTCCGCGACCAACCGAACCGAGTAAATAGACTGTAATTGCACTGATAGCTGCTCCTGCAAAAGCATACCAAGCATAGATATTTAAAGAACTGCTTCCAAAAATAAACGTCCCTACTACCACGGCAAAAGCTGCTCCTGCATTGACTCCTAAGATACCAGGAGATGCCAGAGGATTACGAGTTAGTCCCTGCATAATAGCACCCGCTACAGCTAAAGCTGCACCTACTAAAAGAGCAATCAGCGATCGCGGTAAACGGACTGTACGAATAATTAAGTGATTGCTAGAACCATCAAAGGCGGTAAACGCTTGATAGATATCCTTAAAAGGGATATCTGCTGCACCCCAGGTAACACTAGCTATAAAACTAAGCCAGAGAATAAATCCCCCCAATAGCAACCCTAAAATCAGTGGCAAACGCCCTCTGGTTTTGAGTGAGTATGACTTGTTCTCAGTAATTGTCATTATCTCTAAATCTATTCTCGATCGGCAGCGATCGCCATATTGGCCCCTGGTACTTGACGCAAGCGATCCATAACTTTGACTACTATTCCGTGTTCGACTTTTTCATCGGCGTTAATAACTACTAATGACTCGGAATTAGGCACGATCTTTTCAGTTAATGCTCCTTTTAGTGCATCAAGCTCTATAGACTGGCGATCGATAAACAACTCTCCGTCAGCTTCAATGGTGATGTTAATTTGTTCGGGTTGTTTAGCTTCTGCCGTTTGTGCTGAAGGCAAATTAACAGGTAAACCTTGCGATTGTGATAAAAACAGCGTAGAAATGATAAAAAAAGCCAAAATTGAGAAGATAACATCAATCATCGGCAAAATATTGATTTCAAACCCCTCTTCTGGCTCATTTATAGGGCGCATATTCTCTTACTCCTTGATGAAATCGACGATATAGTAATTCTAATTGACCACCATATTCTTGAATTAACGCCAATTCCCGCAGATATAAACCTTTAAAAGCATTGGCAAATAATAAAGTAAAAATAGCTACAACCAAGCCCATTACCGTTGAAACTAAGGCTTCACTCAATCCTCCTGTCACTCCCGCCGAATTAGTCGCAGCAGCATTACCCAATTCAATAGAGGCAAAAGAACGAATTAAACCCAAAATCGTGCCTAAAAGTCCTAAAAGCGGTGAAACAGCAATGATGGTTTGAAACCAAGTACCGAATCTTCTTAAGGTTGGTATTTCCGCTTGAGTAGCACTATCTAAAGCCAAGCGAAACTCATCAGGAGTAGGTGTTTCTAACTCTAAAGCTTCAAGAAAGATACGAACAATGGGTAATTGAGCATTCTGTTTCAGTTTGGCTACAGCACTGAACGGATCGGCGCGATATAAAGATAAAGCCTCTTTAACTACTCGACGCTGTTTGCGCATAATCCGCCCCCAAAAGACTACTCTTTCCACAATTAACGCGGTTGCTATCAGCGAAAAACATAGTAAGGGAATGCTAACAATGCCCCCTGCCGTCCAAATATTGTCAATCGACATAAACTCTACTGCACAATTAATTACTAAGAATTATCATTTGACTAATTAATAATCCTACCAGAAATATTGCTAATTATTCTTATTTATTTTTGGAACAATGTCAACAATCATTGGGTTTACACTCCACAGAGCAAAAATCTCGACTGGAGTTAAAGTTGAGAATATTCGCATTCATTAAATCGGAAATTTAACCTAATATAGATAAGTAAATTAGTACTTTGCTACTTAAAGCAGATCAAGATTTAGGGGAATGGGTGCCAAAAGTCTTTTTTTTGTCGCGTCAACATCGATCGATCTAAATGCGATCTATTGACAACTAAGCTTAAAATATCTTGTTAATATAATTCCTATATAATAAGAATCTATATCAATAAACTCCCAATACCGCTTGAGTAATAAATATTGATTTTGGTCAGAAAATTATTAATCATGTCTACTTCTGATTTCTGCATTCAACAACGTAAGCTCGAACAACGACGGCTCCAAAAATTACTAATATTTGGTTTGGGGGGCTCTGCATTGCTACATGGCATACTTGCCTATGGTTTTCGGGATTGGTCGCTCGAGTCACCGACTAAAACTGAAAAACCAATAGAAATGATTATTGTTGATAAACCTCAACCAAAGCCCAAACCAGAGCCCATACCTAAAGTTGAATCGAAACCAATAGTTGAGCCAGAACCGAAACCAACTCCTCCACCAGAACCAGTCAAAGCTGAAACTCCTCCTCCCCCAGTAGAACCACCAGAACCAGTCAAAGCTGAAACTCCTCCTCCCCCAGTAAAACCACCAGAACCAGTCAAACCCGAGACAACTCCACCTAAACCAACTCCCCAAAAAGTTTTAACGAATCCAACACCAGCACCCTCACAACCAGTTATTTCCGCACCAGCCGAAGATACTTCCCAATCAACTTCTTTGAGCAATAGCTCTAATAATTCTAGTAGCTCAGATTCCCCTCCTGCTAACAGTGATAGTAGTAGTTCAGAAGTATCAGATACAGTAGCCACTAATAGTGCGCCACCCAGTCCAGAACCTAGTATTAGTGAATCAATTAGCTGTGTCAGTAACTGCGAACCTGAATATCCTGCGTCATTAGAAGGAGTAGAAGGCAGTGCTGGGATAAAATTGATTATCGATCCCGACGGTAATGTTACTAGTGTGACAATTGCTACGGCTCACAGTAATAGCCAACTAAATCGTCAAGCTTTATTAGCAGCTAGACAAATGAAATTTAGTTCTCCTTCTGGTGGTAATAGTGCGTCAGTCCAAGTCAAGATTAACTTTACTGTGGCTGGCTCGGAATACGATCGCATTGCTCGCGAACAACAGCGAGAACGAGAACGAGCCGAAAAAGAACGCCAAGAACAAGAAGCAGCACGTCAACAGCAGTTAGAGCAGGAAAGACAGGCACGTCAAGAACAATTAGAACGAGAAAAGGAAGCTGAAGCAAGAATTGAACAGCAACAAAGAGAACAACAGTCAGAAACACAACCACAACAGCAGCAACCTATCCCAGATAGCCAAACTGTACCCAAACCCGCACCTTTGGAAACTGAAGTAGACGATGAGATGTTAAGGAAGTTTAGAGAGCGAATTGAACAGCATCAGCAGAATTAAAAGCCTCTAAATGAAGGATGAATCACTAATGGTTAATCAATCAATTTCCAGTACAGCTTATGCAAAGCTTTCGTAATGCTCTCAAATTTTTCTGTTTAGCACTTCTAAGCTTCGTGTTTGTCGCAGCTTGTTATAATTCTGAACCTACCGTTTCACCACCAATTCCCGATAACGGAAAACTTGTCACACACGCTCTTGGGGAAACAGTTGTTCCTTTAAACCCCCAGCGAGTAGTTGTTCTGACTTCAAATGCATTAGATAATTCTCTGGCTTTAGGAATAAAACCTGTTGGTTCTTCCTTTTCTGGGTTCGCTCAACGTGATGGATATGGCAATTTTCCAGCTTATCTCCAAGACAAAACTGAAGGAATAACTAATGTTGGTCATGCAGACAGCCCCAGCTTAGAAAAAATTCTTGCTCTCAAACCAGACCTAATTTTAGGAAGTAAACAAACACACCAAGCGATTTCTAAACAATTATCGCAGATCGCCCCTACGGTTTTAACAGAATATCCCAGTGAAAAAAATCTGTTTCTACACGGAGAGGCTTTAGGAAAAATTCAACAAGCTGAGAAACTTCGGCAGGAATTAGACAATCGTTTCCAAGAATTTCAGCAACAGATGGGAGAAAAACTAGCAACCACTGAAGTTTCTGTGCTTCGTTTTCGACCCTATCGAGTACGTTTGTATATGAACGAGTCTTTTGCTGGATATGTTCTAGATCGAGCAGGTTTACAGCGACCGACTGCTCAAGATCAAAATAAGTCATATCAAGCTATTAGTATAGAAGCAATCTCGGCAATGGATGGGGACGTAATTTTTTATTTCCAAGATAACCCCGAAAACTCTCAATCCACAAAAATCATGCAACACCCTCTTTGGTCACAGTTGGAAGCTGTTAAAAAAGATCGGGTCTATGAGATCTCTTTTGATACCTGGTTTTTAGGCAATGGTATTTTAGCCACCAACAAAGCGATCGACGATTTATTTCAATATTTAATAAAAATCTAAAAAAGTAAAATGAATAATTTTTTTTGTGCTGAAGAATCCCGTCAAGCAAATGAAGAATTAATCGGCAGTGCGGGTAATTATCAATATTACGTACTAATTGAATGTTCTCCACCTTGGGCAGCAGAATTATTTGAATCTCAAGCTATTTCCCCAAGCATGAAAGCTAAAACATTCGAGCTAGCCGAAGAAATGATGTCGCAAAAAATATTAGTCAGACCTCTGCTTATATATAACGAGAAACTGAAGCAAGAAAATAGTACAAGATTAATAATTTACGAAGTCAGAAGAAGCTCCGCCGTTAGAAGGCCGAGTCTCTCTGAACGCCAACCAAAAGAATTAGCTAATAGCTACAGCAAGCAAGAGTTTCTACTTGAAAAACTCGAAGATGTCACTTCTGTAGTGCGAGATTGTTTAACAGGTAAGCAACCTCACGCTACCAAAGTAGAAAGTTCGACGCGAGATATTTTAATCTGTACTCATGGCAGCCACGATCGCTGTTGCGCCCGCTACGGTAAGCCTTTTTATTACGAAGCTTTAGCTACTGTATCTGATTTAGCTTTGGAGAACATTCGTATTTGGCAATGTAGTCATTTTGGCGGTCATCGTTTTGCACCAACTGCGATCGATCTCCCTTCGGGAAGATGGTATGGCAGACTCGATCGCCATATATTTACTTCTATCTTGACTCGCAAAGGAGATATTAATAGTTTCAGTAATGTTTACCGAGGTTGGGGACTCTTATCCAAACCCGCACAAGTTTTAGAGCGTCAATTGCTTTTGGAACATGGATGGAAATGGTTCGATTATCAGGTTAGTTGTCAGGTGAGCGAGGAAAATGGCGATCCGACTTCCCATAAAATTGAACTAGTTTGTCAAACTCCTGATGAATTTACAAATACTTATCAAGCAGAAATAGTTGAAGACGAAAACCAAACTATCGAGCTAATCCCAAGTTGCAACAAATTAGAAAGTTCTAAAATACCAAAATTAGTTGTTAAAAGGGCGTTGCTGAATCAAGAACTGAAACGATAAGGAACTGGAACATCCCAGAACTTAAGATATTAAAATAGGGACTCAACCTAGCGATTGCAAGTAAGTCCGCGTTTGCGCCATCTGTTCGACGATGGGTCGTCTCTCCACTAACTCAACCTATTTTAAATAGGCTGTTTCCCAAGTTTTGTCAGTCAGAGATTATCTCGATCCCGCTTGACGGGACTCCGCCGTTGTACGGTGGAGCGCTCTGACCGTTGGTCAACCAGGAATCGTTCTAATAAATCTAAGAATTGCTACATTTATTAGTAGAATCAATATTATGATTAGCTACATAGTTACCACTAGATGTATTTTGATCGTAAGATTCTTT
This sequence comes from Hyella patelloides LEGE 07179, assembly GCF_900659865.1. GTDB lineage: Bacteria > Cyanobacteriota > Cyanobacteriia > Cyanobacteriales > Xenococcaceae > Hyella > Hyella patelloides. The sequence continues at coordinate 2,713 of NZ_LR213925.1, read as the reverse complement.
ACGTTTAATTTTTATTTGCTGTAAGCGATTATTTTCTGTAGTAATGACAGTGAATTGTAAATTATTGTAATCAAGAATTTCTCCTTGAACGGGTATTTTTTGCCATTTTTCCTGTAAAAATCCGTTAAGGGTATGATAATCATCTGCTGAAGGTAAATCAATTTTTAAACCTTCATTAACGTCTTCAATGTTCATTTGTGCAGAGACAATAAAAGTATTACGATCTATTTTCTTAAAAGATTTTGTAATTGGAAATGTGGGATTGTCTTGATTACCAATAATTTCTGTAATTAAGTCTTGAAGAGTAATTAAGCCAGAAGTCCCGCCAAAATCGTCAATTACAATCACCATAGCCTGCCGATCTTGCTGCATTAAAGATAAAAGTTCTTTAAGGGGTGTAGACTCAGAAACAAACTTAACAGGCTGAATCCAAGGTGTAATAACTAAATCATTAACGAGAGTACCTTCTGCTAGGGGAATTGCCAAACTTTTATAATCAATAATTCCTTGAATTTCATCTAAAGATTTACCGATTATAGGATAGCGAAAATACCCTTCTGTAGCGATCTTTTGAAGTAATTCAGCAAAGGTAGCCTCTTGGGACAAAAATTGAATTTGCGTTCGCGGGATCATTGCTTCGACAGCAGTAACTTCACCAAATTTCAAAATATTGTTGAGTAATTCTCTTTGTTTTGCCTCCAAGCCTGTAGACTCTTTTTCTGTAGCAATAATCAACTGTAATTCTTGGGCTGTTAATTGCTCATACCATCCTTGCGCTGTATATCTAATTCCGCATAGCTTTAATAAGCTGCGAGTCGAACTATTTAAAATTTCTAAAAAAGGACGGAAAATACTAGCAATTACGAGGCTAGGAGGTGCGAAAAAACGAGCTAATTTCTCTGGATAAAGTAATGCTACAGATTTGGGAACAAGTTCTCCTAAAACTATTTGTAAATAGACTAAACAAACAAAAGCGATTGGGATAGCTAGAGAGTGGGAGAGAGATTTCACCATTGTTTCTGGTAAGGGCAAATCCTCGATTAATCGAGCAATAATCACAGCTATCGTGGATTCTCCAATCCATCCTAAAGCTAAACTAGATAAAGTTATGCCCAACTGAGTTGTGGAAAGTAAGCGTTCGATTCCTTTTTGTAGAGATTGAACTGTTTGCGCTTGAACATCACCACTCTTGACTAACTGACTAATACGCGATCGCCGAACTGAAACAATGGAAAATTCCGCAGCCGTAAAAAAAGCGTTGATGGCAATCAAGCAGAATAAGCCCAAGCAAAGAAGTAGAAAATTTTGTCCAGTCATTGAGGAGTTAGAGTCAAATTAGTAACAATAGGATCGATACAAGACATAAACTTTTCGATAACAAACTCTTACTACATTTTTATCTAACATAAAGGCAAAAATTGAATTATTTTTTATTTCGCTACAGGAATAGAGTTTAATTGGAGTATTAATTTTTGTTCTGGGTAATCTTTTAAAGTTAAAGAAATATTTTGAGCACCATTAAGCAATGTGGCGGGAATAATAAATTGTCCTGGAAAATTTTCGCCATTAGGGGGAATTTCTCCTGGCAAGCCATCAGCGATCGCACTTAAAGGGCGATTTTGTTCGTCTCGCACATCCAAAAAACTGTAAAGAAAGCGCACAGCTTTAGTACTTTCGTTTTTGAGGTTGACATCCAGCATAACCGAATTACCTTCTATACTAGCCTTAGCAATTTCCATAGTGACACCACCAGATTGATTGCTGAGGGGAAAAGAGTCGGGCTTGATTTGATTATTAGACTTTTCTGATTTTTGATTGGCTTCTGTATCGGTTGAAGGTTGTTTTTTGGATGCTGAAGGGTTTTTTTTCTGCTGAATATGGTTATAAACATTTACCAGAATAGTCTGTTCTTGAATGATGTTTAATCCTTTATGAGAACCGCCCAAAGGCTTTTTTAGAGCTACGTTGTTTTCAGAATCGGTATCTGGTTGAGTCACCACTTTTAAGGCTTCTCTCCCCATTAAATATCCTATATAAGCACTAGCACCGCCAGCACCAAGCATCATTAGCAGGATAGCCAATACTAACAGAAGAGTTACTTTCAGTTTCATGCGATTGCTGAGTTTGATAAATTAATTGCAATTGCTCAAGATACCAATATAATGGATAATCGGATAATATAGGAAAGCAACCCCAACAGATTTTCCATCTACCAGGGAATGTGCCAATAACCAGCAGGATTGGCCGAGCGGTTTAGGCAACGAACTCATAATTCGTCCCAGGCAGGTTCAACCCCTGCATCCTGCATCAATTTTAAGGGTAATCAGAATTAGGCTGTCGGGGTATAACCTGCCTAGTCTTCAACTGAATTATACTAAGAATTTACCCAGTTATCTATTATTTCCACATACTCACACGGGTAGAAAATAGGTAACTATTTAACCTCAAAAAATCTTTAGCTAAACTTGTCTTTTCTGTAAACTAAAAAAAGACTAGTAATTAAACCGCACTTAGCCCATATTGTCAAAACCTGTATTTACTTTGAATGATTAGTATGTGCATTAAATTTGTCATCAGTAACAAATTAGTGTTGTCTTAACGAATTATTTGTCATCAGTAACAAATTTTTGCAATAGTCCCTTTTCAAGCAGTGCAAGTTCGCAGTAAGCAGTTTCATGATTTGTTTAGCGATAAAGTAATCCAACAAAAAAAA
>NZ_LR213924.1 GCF_900659865.1 Hyella patelloides LEGE 07179 | reverse complement strand
AGCTATAAGCGCGATTACTATAGAAGGCTTAAAGCTTATAGCTTAAAGCTTATAGCTAAAGCCGTAGGCTTTGTAAGCAATAATTAACAGAAGATTCGGTAACTCATATCACGAACGATCGATATTTAACGATAAATGACCAATGAAATTGAAATAGCGAAAGAAACAATTCTCCCAGGGCGATCGCAAATACTAGAAATTCCCGTGAGTCGTTTACCTACCCAAACTGTATTATCTCTTCCTGTAACAGTGGTTAATGGCACAAAACCAGGGCCCAAATTATGGTTAAGTGCAGCTATTCACGGAGACGAACTTAATGGCGTGGAAATTATTCGGCAAGTCTTAGAACAAGTCAAACCAGAAAATTTACGAGGAACTCTTTTTGCTGTCCCTATTGTCAACGTATTTGGCTTTATAGAGCAATCTCGCTATCTTCCTGATAGAAGAGATTTGAACCGTAGCTTTCCTGGTTCAGAAACAGGCTCTTTAGCTTCTCGTTTGGCAAATTTATTTATGCGAGAAATTGTTAATCAAAGTACCCACGGTATCGATTTACATACCGCAGCCATCCATCGAGTTAATTTACCGCAAATTAGAGCCAACCTAGCCGATAAGGCAACTTATGATTGTGCTAAAGCTTTTGGTACAGAAGTAATTATGCACGCTACCACCAGAGATGGCTCTTTACGCCAAGCAGCAACCAAAAAAGGAATTCCTGTACTTTTATACGAAGCAGGAGAAGCCTTGCGTTTTGATGCTCAAGCTATTGCAACGGGAGTCCAAGGCATTTTTCGCGTTATGAACCATTTGGGAATGTCTGATTTTTCTACTATCAAGTTACCTACCGCACCTACAGAAATTCGTAAAAGTAAATGGGTTAGAGCCTCAAGAGGTGGCATATTTCATTTAGCTATTGGCTTAGGGGAAAAAGTGGTTAAAAAACAAAAATTAGGCTTTATTACCGATGCTTTTGGACAATCACAACAATGGGTTCGTGCTAGTGTGAACGGTATTGTCATTAGCTACACTCTAAATCCTCTCGTAAATCAAGGCGATGGTATTGTCCATTTGGCGGTGATTTAGTAATCGGTGAGCGGTGACCAGTTATCACTCGATCGGTAAAAACTTATTACTTTCTTTGTCAATCCTTACTTCTTTAATTAACCGTATAAGTTACTTCTTCTACCTGTCCTGGTTTACCCAATAATTTCTCTTGACCATGATTGTAGGTGACAACCACTCCTCCAGCATTTCCCGCAATGATATTAATTTGTTCTCTAGCGGTCCAACTGCGTTGTGTTCCTTTAGGAAGAGTACCTTCAAACTCTACTTTTCCATCCACCATTACTTTCAGCCAGCAACGGTCTTTGAGGGTAATATCTACTACAACTGATTCGGAGTTATTACTGGTAGATTGAGAAACAAACTGTGAAGGAGATGCCGAAGAAATTGTGGTAGGCGTAGATTTACCTGTTGGTGTTGCCGTCGAAACAGCTACTTCTGGTTCGGAAATAGTAGACCGATCGACTACAACTGGCTGTTCCACAAAACTTGCGATCGCCTTTACTGCTGCAATGACAAGAAACAAATAAATAAAGTAAAGATGTCGAGATTTAAGCTGAAAAGCTGGCAAACTTGGGCTAATATTAGCTTGTTTGCTGGTTGAAACCAAGTTTTGCTGATCTTCTATGATTTCTTCTAGTTCTTCTTCATCTAAAATTTCTGTAACACCAATTGCCTGAGCATATTTAGCAATTAAAGCCTTGGTGTAAAAAGGTTCTGGTAAATCTTTTACTCTGCCTTGTTCAATTGCGGTTAAGATTCGCTTGGAAATCAGAGTTTTTGCTGCTACATTTTCTAATGTAATATTTTGCTCAATACGATTACGATATAAGCGTTCACCAATTTTTTTTAATTTTTGTTCCGAGATTAACATGGGAGACAACTAAAAATTAGGAGATTGTTCGGATTTTTGTGGTGTCGGGAATTGCTATTGTAGTTTTCTATGTGCTGCACTCCCGCCAGATGCAGTTAAGTTTAAAAGATTTTTTTTAAAAGTCTTTTGCAAAAATGTAACCTCTGCGGTTGTCAAATGGCGATAGTTTCCTTGAGGTAGAATTTGTCCTGATTCAGTGCGTAAAATGATAGAAGCGATCGCCGTACGATGCAAACTAATTACTTTAAATCCTAAATGTTCGGCGATACGCCTTATTTGGCGGTTTCTACCTTCAGTTAAAATTATTTCTAGCAAAGTTTTTGTGTGCTTTTCTTGCACAATCTTGACTTTTGCGGGTAATGTTCTGCGATCAATCAGCATAATCCCTTGACGCCAGAGTTCCAAATCTTTATTGGTCGGACAACCATCTAACCAAACATGATAAGTTTTTGGCAAGTGATAGCGAGGATGAGTCAAATTCAGGGTTAAATTTCCATCATTGGTTAACAGTAAAGCACCACTAGAATTAAAATCTAATCTTCCCACAGGATGAATTCCTTGTCCTTTTCTTAAATGATCGGGTAACAAATCAATCACAGTAGGTCGCTTTTGAGGATCGTGACAAGTTGAAACTACTCCTAAAGGCTTATTAAGCAATAAATAGATGTGAGTCGGACGATTATTTTTTTGTATGATTTTACCATCAACCTCTAGCTGATCTCTGTTGAGATCGACTCGATCTCCCAAGATCGCTAAGCGATCGTTAAGCTTAACCCTCCCTGCTAAAATCATTTTTTCTGCTTGACGGCGTGAAGCAATTCCCCATTGAGATAAAATCTTTTGTAATCTTTCTGTCATATCGCCGTTTTCTACTATGATAATTCCATCATAAGTATAATAAGCGACTCTACTAGCGATAGGTGTGCAAGAGTTTAGTTAACACTGACAAAATGTGCTAGTGCGACCAAGAAAGAATTATTTTTTCTCTGGAAAAAGCCTATTCTCATAATTCCCATAAACTTTTAGAAAGTATCATTAAAGATATAACAAAATTTTTAACAAGGTTATTCATAATATTTTTTCTGCTACATAAGATACAAAATAGTTTATCTGAAAACTAATTCTGATTTGCTATCAATCCAATGTACTTTACACTTTGACAAAATGCTATGGTCATCTGTCTTCAATGCCTGTATTGTGTGGAAACAGGAAATAATCATAGATTCAGACCTATGCTAAGACGATCGAGATTGTTAAAAAGTTTATGCTGATTGATAAATTGTTATCTGGTGCGGTTAGATTATGGTTAAAATCTCAAGTTTCGGCTATCGATAATTTAAAAATTAAAATAATAGGTAAAGATAGACAAATTCTTCAAGGTTGTATCCCTGAAGTGTGTGTTAGTGCCAATAACGCTGTTTACCAAGGGCTTCATATCTCCGAACTTAGAATTAAAGGTACTAATATTAATTTTAACTTACCCCAAGTTCTTAAGAGAAAACCACTACAATTGTTAGAGCCAATTATTGTTGAGATTAAAGTTTCATTACAGGAAACAGATTTGCAAAATTCTTTATCTTCTCCTTTATTAGCTGCTGGATTAACTGATATGTGGAATCGCTTTCTCTGTGATAATCAAGAAAAATCAGCTCAAAATCCAGAAAATTACCAATGGGAGCATCTATATTTATCAGAATCAGTAATTTCTTTTGACGGAACTTATAGTAAGCAAGAAAACGATAATTATCCTCTAGGAATTACCACAAGTATCAAATTAAATGACTCTCATAGTTTACTATTATCTCCTAGAAAAATTACTACTATATCAGAGCTTCCAATCACAAATACTGAGAGCTTAATGCTAGATTTGGGAACACAAGTATCTATCGCTCACTTCGATCTTACTTCAAACCATTTATTGCTCAAAGGAACAATTACAGTCTTTCCCTAGATTAATCAATTCAAAAACGATTGATAACTAGTCACTATTAAATAAAGTCTTCATCTAAATCATCAACAGAGCGATCGCTGTAAATATCCTGTAAACTCTGATGTTTATGACGACGAGAACGACGACGATACTTTTTGGTAGCTAATCTCGGTTCATATTGAGCTTTTCCAGAACGTTTGACTTTTAACTTAGTATGAGATTCTTCATCGGGGGTATCTTGTAAATTCTTCTGATATGCGATCGCTTTTTCTAAAAATTCCCGATAATATTCGTAACGCTCCCAATCTCCTCGCACCACGCAATTAGGTTCATCTCGATGTAAACAGTCACCAAACTGACAAATTCCCTGTTGTAAACGTTCTCTTGCTTCGGGGAAATACCAGGCTAATTGCATTGGTTCACAGGTTAAATCGGGTTGATTAAACCCAGGACTATCCGCTAGTAACCCTCCTCCTGGTAGTTCAAATAACTCTACATGACGAGTAGTATGACGACCTCGTTGTAATTTACCCGAAACCTCGCCTACTCTTAGGCTAGCATCAGGAATTAACTGATTAATCAAACTAGATTTTCCCACCCCACTAGGTCCTGCAACAATAGTAATTGTGCCTTGTAAAAGCTGGAACAATTGCTCAATACCCTGCTGTTGTTTGGCACTGATCAAGACAGGCTTGTAACCCCAATCTTTCAATCTTGATTGCCATTGCTTTCGTACTTCTTCGGTAATAAGATCGCACTTATTCAAGCATAAGCACAACTCTAAATTAGTAGACTCTGCTTCGATCAAAAAACGGCTTAATTGCCAGGGGTCTAAAGCGGGTTCTGCTACAGCAAAAACCAACAGAATACGATCTGCGTTTGCCACAGGAGGTCGTTGGAGTTCCGTTTTGCGCGGTAATACTTGGGAAATAGCTCCTCTAGCATCTTGCCAGTCTGGTTCTTCGATGACAACGCGATCGCCAACCATAACTTTTTGCCCAATTTTTTTCAATCGAGTTCTGCGAGTACAGAGTAAATACTGAAAACTACTTTCTTTAGTTGACAAATTGCCATTTGCTAACCTTACCCGATAAAAATTAGCCTGTACTGCCGTTACTGTACCCAGTAGCTCAGTATTATTTTCTTGCTGATTTGTTGTCGCATAATTCACAGTGTTTCAGGACGACTAACCAACAAAGAAAAATATTCTTCACAATCTTGAATCGATTGCAAGTTGTAACCCTCAACCTTTAGGCTATTGGGTACTTGTTCTATTGGCTCTCCTGAATCTAACCACACCTCTAAAACTGAGCCAGAAGGCATTTGTTCCAGACGTAGCTTAGTCCGCACAAAATTTATAGGACAAGGAGTACCCCGTAAATCTAATAAATCATCTGCTTTAGTTTGAGAGGATAAATCGCTCATTTATGAAATAATCCCCCTAAAAATCCTTCAAGACCACCTTTACCAATGCTTTCACCCTTGATTTTAGCTAATTGTTCTAACAAACTTCTTTCTTCAACATTAATTTTGGTGGGAATATTGACTTTAATCGTAATTAGATGATTGCCTCGACTTACTGGGTTGCCCAGCTTTGGTACTCCTTTATTTTCTAAGATAATTACCGTATCAGGCTGAGTCCCTGAAGGAATTGTCACCTCTTCTTCACCATCTACAGTATTGACAGGCAAACGACAACCTAAAATAGCCTGCAAATAGCTGATAGTAATCTCAGAGTTAATATTAATGCCATCTCTGGTGAATTCTTTATCAGACTCGACAAACAAATAAACATATAAATCACCTGAAGTTCCGCTTCTGACTCCAGCATCTCCTTCTCCTGAAACCCTTAAACGCGTACCATTATCAACTCCAGGAGGAATAGTGATTTTTAATTTTTTAGTTTCTTGTTTGCGACCAGCTCCATTACAAGCATCACACTTCGCTTCAATAACCTCTCCTGTCCCATTACAGGTAGGGCAAGCAGACACTTGGGCAAAACTACCAAAAGGAGTGCGAGTAGCCCGCTTTACTTGACCAACACCATTACAGGTACTACAGGTACGAGCTTTTGTCCCAGGCTTGGCACCGCTACCACTACAAACTTGACAAGTTTCCAAATGAGGAATCCGAATTTGTTTTTCCCCACCAAATACAGCTTCGCGAAATTCCAGTTTTAAATCTAACCTTAAATCATCACCCCTTACAGGTCCGTTACGACGACGGGAAGTACTAGGACCACCTACACCACCAAATCCGCTAAAAATAGACTCAAAGATATCAGCAAATCCACCCATATCTCCATACTCAAAACCAGAAGCTCCACCTGCTCCAGAAGAGACTCCAGCCTCTCCAAAGCGGTCATAACGACCACGAATTTCTGGCTCTGAGAGTACTTCGTAGGCGCGACTGATTTCTTTGAACTTTTCTTCAGCCCCAGGCTCTTTATTGACATCTGGGTGATATTTACGAGCGAGACGACGATAAGCTCGCTTAATTTCTTCTTTGTTCGCATCGCGAGATACGCCTAGGATTTCGTAGTAGTCCCCTGCCATAAATTTTTAGTAGTTTGTGTGGTGTATTAATCGTACTCTAACAAAATAGTATATAAAAGTTTTTATAACATTAGATTGCTGATTTAATCCACAACTTCATAATCTTCAAAAGTAGTTTCATCGAACATAGTTTGATCGTCATAGGAGGTATCCTGCTCTGCCAATCTTTGATTTCGCTCTTCAACCTTTACAACTGCTTTGCTTTGGGATGACTGATTTGGAGGTGTGTCAAATTGAATACTTTCTCCTGAGATAGTTGTATCTATATCCAATTCTACATCTTCACTAAATTCTGCTCCACCTGGACTTGCCTGTTGATAAACATCCGTTCCTGCTTGCAGAAGTTTCTGACGGAACTGCTCTACAAGATTTTGCACGGTTTCAAAAGAGACATTAGAATTATCAAAAGCAGTTTCTATTTGCTCTTGTAACTCCCTAATCTGCTGTTTTAATTCTTCGCGGATAAACTGCTCTCTTTCTTTGAGAGTTGATTCATAGTTATAAAACAGATTTTCTGCCTGATTTTTAAGTTCTACCAACTCAATACGACGGCGATCTCTTTCCGCATAGGCTTGTGCTTCTTGGCGCATTTTTTCTACCTCTGCATTACTCAGACCTCCAGTATTAGAAATAGTGATGTTTTGGTTTTTGCCTGTTCCTTTATCTTCGGCAGAAACCTGCAAAATACCATTAACGTCTATTTCAAAGCTAACTTCAATTTGAGGAACACCACGAGGCGCAACGGGGATTCCTGCTAGTAAAAATTTACCCAGGCTCTTATTATCCTTCGCCATTGCCCGCTCTCCTTGAAGAACATGAATTTCTACTGATGTTTGTCCATCCGCAGCCGTGGAAAAGATTTGTGATTTACTAGTAGGAACAGTGGTATTTCGTTCAATAATTTTTGTAAAAACTTCTCCTAAAGTTTCAATACCTAACGATAGAGGAGTGACATCCAATAGTAAAAGGTCATCCACTTCCCCCCCTAAGACTCCCCCTTGAATCGCTGCACCTAAAGCTACAGCTTCATCAGGATTAACAGAGCGGTCTACTTGCATCTGCTTAAATACTGTTTGAATCGCTTTTTGAACTGCGGGAATTCGAGTCGAACCACCAACTAGAAGCAAACGGTCAATTTCACTGGGTTCTAAGTTGGCATCCTTGATAGCTTGCTTGACTGGCTCTAAAGTATCTTTGATTAGTTGGTTAGCTAGCTCTTCAAATTTAGCTCTGGTTAACTCCATCTCTAGATGCTTTGGTCCAGTTTCATCAGCCGTAATAAAGGGTAAATTGATTGAGGTAGAAGGAGCAGTAGACAATTCAATTTTGGCTTTTTCTGCTGCTTCTCGAAGACGTTGAAGAGCCATTTTGTCATCTTTAAGATTGATATCTTCTTGCTCATGAAAAACTTGCATCATCCATTGAACAATGACATTATCAAAATCATCTCCACCCAAATGATTGTTACCTGAAGTTGCTCTAACTTCAAACACCCCATTACCTAATTGCAAGATGGAAACGTCAAAAGTTCCCCCTCCCAAATCAAATACCAGAATGTTCTGCTCTTGCTCTAATTTATCCAAACCATAGGCTAAAGCAGCAGCAGTGGGTTCGTTAATAATTCGTAATACTTCCAGTCCAGCGATTGTTCCTGCATCTTTAGTTGCTTGCCGTTGGGCATCGGTAAAATAAGCAGGGACAGTAATAACTGCTTGAGTTACTGCTTCGCCTAAAAACTTCTCTGCATCTGCTTTGAGCTTTTGTAAGATCATTGCCGAAATTTCTTGGGGCGTATATTGACGATCCTGAATCTTGACATCTACGGTATTATCTCTGCCAGTAGCACAATCATAAGAAACTCGGGAACGTTCTTCTCCTGTATCCTCCCAACGGCGACCAATAAAACGCTTAATACTATTAATTGTGTTGAGGGCATTAGTAACAGCTTGCCTTTTTGCTAATTGACCTACTAAGCGAGTATTTCCTTTAGCGAAAGCTACCATACTAGGAGTAGTACGCCCACCTTCGGAGTTAGCAATTACTATTGGCTTCCCCCCCTCCAATACTGAAACACAACTATTAGTAGTTCCTAAGTCTATACCAATAACTTTTGCCATAATGTCGGGGCGGTAATATCAATGTTAATTAATGTGAATTTACAGTGCATTGATAATAGATTCATAATGATTAGTTAGTCAGTATAAGACATTAATCTTTTGTCTTTAAGACTAACAATTTAGCTCACAGACTCTGTATTATCCACTGAATTTTCTTCTATTGTTTGTTCTTCTTCCGAGGTTATCACGGGTTCAATCGGAACAGCAACTTTCACCATGGCATGACGTAAAATTTCTTCTCCCAACGTATAACCACGCATTAGCTGTTCAATGACAGTCCCTTCAGGATATTCATCTGTTGCTTCTCTAAGCATTGCTTCATGATAGTTGGGATCGAATTCTTGTCCTTCGGGGCGCATTGCGGAAACTCCCATTCTTTTTAAGCAATCCACTAGAGTTTTATAAACTCCTTGATAGCTGTTATGAATAGTTTTTTCTCCTTCTGTGTTGGGTTTAATTTGAACTCTGGCACGCTCAAAATTATCTACGACAGGAAGTAAGTGTGTAATAACATTCTTTTTAGCTTGTTTTTCCAGATTTTCTTTTTCTGTAGCAGTTCTGCGACGAAAATTCTCGAAATCGGCTGCTAATCTGGCATATTGACCCTTAAAGCCATTACTTTGTAATGTTTTTTCATCTAAGAGTTTTTTGAGATTGGCATTTTCTTGTTGCAGCGCAGTGATAATCTCTGCGTTTTCTTGGTCAATATCTGTTTGAGGCTCATTTTCGACGACCGTCTCAGATGCTACTTCTTCTTGAGAGATGTCTGATTCTGAGACCGCTTCTTGATTATTTGTGACCACTTCAGAATCGTTTACGGATGCGGGACTTTCTTGATTTTCTTCTACTACAACTTCTGGAGTAGAGGAACTTTCTTGATTTTCTTCGGGGTTAGTTGCTGGCTGTTTTTGCTCTTCAATCATAGGAATTTTATTGCCGAGACTATACTTAAAATTTTACTTCTAGGTAATAAAGATCGATTACCGCTAACTTAATGTAACATTTCGTCAACTCTTGCGTTCTTTCTCTTGGTAGACATTTCCTGAGCAGAATTACTCACCAATTTTGAGCGCAAGATTCAGATTTTTCTCATTCAATTTGAAAGTTTAACAATATTTTCGGGAACACTGGGTAATATCAGGAGATATTTTATGATTTTATGACTTATTCTTCATCTTCTAAATCGAAAAGAACTAGAGCGATCGCATTACGCAATTATTTTTCTCCTTTTGGCAATCAGTTAGTGGAAGCTGGCGTTGTTAGTGGCGAGCAAATGCAAAAGGCTTTACAAGATAGCCGAAAATCTGGTCGTTCTCTAGTTGATATTTTGGAGTCGGTTACGGGAGAAGCTTTACCCCCCGACTTAGTTCGTCAGTATAAAAAACACCATTTATTTGAATTAAAAATTCTTTATGGTATTGAGTCTGTCGATCCAGAAATTGAAGAGGTTAATGGAAATCAGACTGCGGAATTGATTGAATCTTTAATTCCTCTGGATTTATGTCGTCGTTATCGTCTGATCCCGATTAAGAAAGAGGAGAGCGAACCGCCTTCGATACTGGTTGCTATGGTAGAGCCAGAAAATCTGGAAGCACAAGACGATCTCAATCGGATTCTCCGTCCTAAAGGTATTGAGTGGCAACGGATGGTAATTACCCAAGCTGATTACCAAAAATTAATTGATAATTACCTGGACGAACAGGTCAAGAAGAAAGAGCAAACTGCCAAAAAAGCGGAAAATGTCAATGTTGATGTTTCTCTCGATTTAGACAATTTAGATTTTAATCTCGAAGAAACAGATGATGAAGTTGCAGATGATTTAGGTGCAGTAAATGATGCTCAAGGCGCACCTATCATTAGTCTGGTTAATAAAATTTTGGCAAAGGGACTTCAAGATGGAGTATCCGATATTCACGTTGAACCCCAAGAAAGTGGGTTAAGGGTACGCTATCGCAAGGATGGGGTTTTACAGGAAGCCTTTGACCCAATGCCCAAGAAGATTATTCCTTCTGTGGTTGCTCGTTTTAAAATCATGGCAGATTTGGATATTGCAGAAAAACGTTTACCCCAAGACGGTAAGATTCGTCGTATGTTTCAGGGACGCAAAGTAGACTTTCGAGTTAACTCTTTACCCAGTCGCTTCGGAGAAAAGATTTGTTTGCGGATTTTAGATAACTCGGCTACTCAGCTTGGTTTGGATAAACTGATTAGCCATGAACCTACTTTAGAGTTAGTCAGAGACATGGCACAACGTCCTTTTGGCTTGCTGTTGGTAACAGGTCCTACTGGTTCGGGTAAATCGACAACTCTTTATTCTGTATTGGCAGAGCGTAATAACCCTGGAGTAAATATCAGTACTGCTGAAGACCCCATTGAATATTCTTTGGATGGTATTACCCAGGTTCAGGTAATTCGTGAGAAGGGAATGAACTTTGCTTCGATTCTGCGAGCGTTCTTACGACAAGACCCTGATGTCATTTTGGTGGGAGAGACTAGAGACTCAGAAACAGCACAAACAGCTATTGAAGCTGCAATGACTGGTCACTTAGTTTTGACAACTCTTCACACTAATGATGCTGCGGGGGCAATTTCTCGTCTCGATGAGATGGGTGTTGAACCCTTTATGATTTCTGGTTCTTTAGTTGGTATTTTGGCACAAAGACTGATGCGTCGTGTTTGTGGTGAGTGCAAGATTCCCTATAATCCCACTATCGAAGAATTAGCTCGCTTTGGTTTATCTGCTTCTAATGGTGAAGAAGTCACTTTCTACAAAGCAAACACTTTAACTTCAGAAGAAAGAACCGCAGCCAAAGCAGAAGGTACTCTTTGTCCCAAATGTGGTGGCGGTGGCTATAAAGGTCGAGTTGGTGTCTATGAAGTAATGAAAAACTCTGAGAAAATACAAGAATTAGTCAACCAAGGGGCTACCACAGATCGCATTAAAGAAGTAGCTGTAGAAGAAGGAATGATTACTATTTTGGCTTATAGCCTTGATTTGGTTCGAGAAGGTCACACCACCCTCGAAGAAGTAGAAAGAGTAACGTTTACTGATTCTGGTTTAGAAGCAGAGCTAAAAGCCAAACGTAAAAGTGGCTTAATTTGTCGTACCTGTAATGCTCAATTACAGCCTGAATGGTTAGATTGTCCTTACTGTATGACTTCTCGCTTTAGCGATTAAAAAGCTCTTAGCTATTAGCTTTACCCTAGCGCAAAGACTTGAATTAATTATCTTATTTCTCAATTCAAGATTTGTTGTCAAGAAGCATGATGAGAAAGCTTCAACAAAAAAAGTCTCAAAGCTTTTACTAAAAATTTTAGGGAAAATACTCACACTTTAAATAAAGAGAATCAACTATGGATTTAATGATTGAAGACTTGATGGAACAGCTTGTAGAAATGGGCGGTTCTGATATGCATATTCAAGCTGGTGCGCCTGTTTATTTTCGTATCAGTGGAAAACTAGGCCCTGTTGGGGAAGAACTTAATCCTCAAGATTGTCAAAAACTTATTTTCAGTATGCTCAATAATACTCAAAGAAAAGATTTGGAGCAGAACTGGGAATTAGACTGTTCTTATGGGGTTAAGGGTTTAGCTCGTTTTCGGGTCAATGTATATAAAGAAAGAGGTTGTTATGCAGCTTGTTTAAGAGCGTTATCTTCTAAAATTCCTAATTTCGACCAGTTAGGATTGCCTGATGTAGTTAGAGATATGACGAATCGACCCAAGGGCTTAATTTTGGTAACAGGACCCACAGGTTCGGGAAAGACAACTACTTTAGCAGCGATGCTGGACTTAATTAATCGCACTAGAGCAGAACATATTCTCACAGTGGAAGACCCTATTGAATATGTTTTCCCGAATGTAAAAAGCTTGTTTCACCAAAGACAAAAAGGAGAAGATACTAAAAGTTTCTCCAATGCTCTTAAAGGTGCTTTACGGGAAGACCCCGATATCATTCTGGTAGGGGAGATGCGGGATTTAGAAACAATTTCCTTGGCGATTTCCGCAGCAGAAACAGGACACTTAGTTTTTGGTACGTTACACACCAGTTCTGCCTCTGGTACGGTAGACAGGATGATAGATGTATTCCCCGCAGCAGAACAGGCTCAAATTAGGGCGATGCTGTCCAACTCTTTAGTAGCAGTATTTAGTCAAACTCTCGCTAAGAAGAAAAGCCCTAAACCTGGTGAATTTGGGCGAGCTATGGCACAAGAAATTATGATTGTGACACCTGCGATCGCAAATTTAGTTCGGGAGGGTAAGGCTTCTCAAGTCTATTCAGCAATTCAAACAGGGGCAAAACTAGGAATGCAGACGATGGAACAGGCTTTAGCTAATATGGTCAAAACGGGAACTATCTCGATGGAAGAAGCGATTGGTAAAAGCTCTAAACCAGATGAATTACAACGTCTTGTTGGTGGTGCTGCTGTTTCAAAAGCCAAAACTCGTCGTTAAAGAAGTCATTAGCTGTGAGCCATTAGTCATTAGTTAATCAAGCAACTAAAATTTCAATTTTCTTTTGGTTAAAAACTCTTAACATCAAAAGAGCCAAGAGCAAAAATCTCAACCAAGTTTATTTATTAAGTACTATTAATTAAGTGAATTATTTATGACCGTATATAATGTCAAGGTTAAAGACCACTCAGGAAACGTTTTTACCGAAAAAGTCGAAGCAGCCTCTCCCGAACAAGCCCGTAGTATTCTCAAAAATAGATATGTTGCGGTAGGAAAAATTACCAAGTCTGCTTTTGATTTCGATCTGTCTCAATTAGAAGTGGCTTTGAGTAAAGTCACGGTTAAAGATAAGGCTGTTTTCTCCCGTCAATTATCAGTAATGGTTAATGCGGGGGTTGCTATTGTGCGATGCTTAGGTATTTTGGGCGACCAAGCAGGTAATCCTAAGCTCAAAAAGGCTTTAATTGGGATTAGTGCCGATGTACAACAGGGAAATAGCTTATCGGAAGCGATGGCGAAACATCCTGAATGTTTTGACGATCTCTACGTCAATATGGTGGAAGCAGGAGAAACAGGGGGTGTATTAGATGAAGTATTGGAAAGACTCTCTAAACTGTTAGAAGATATTGCTAAGCTACAAAACCAAATTAAGTCTGCTATGACTTATCCAATGACTGTCGGAGCTTTTGCGGTAATTGCTTTTTTGGGTATGACAATCTTCTTGATACCAGTATTTTCAGGCATCTTTGACTCTTTGGGTGCAGAATTACCTGCTTTAACTAAATTTATGGTGTGGCTGAGTGACACTTTAAGAAGTCCTAGAGCAGTTATTCCCATAGCAGTTATTGGTGGTTTAGTTTTTGCCTTTAAAACTTACTATAAAACCCCTATGGGTAGGTTACAGATTGATGGTTTTATGTTGAAGATGCCTCTATTTGGTGACTTAAATGAAAAGTCTGCTGTAGCTCGTTTTTGTCGAGTGTTTGGAGTTTTAACTCGCTCGGGAGTCCCTGTTTTAAACTGTTTTGATATTGTTTGTAACACTGTCAGTAATCAAGTGATTGTCAATGCAATACGAGGCGCAAAATCGGATATTCAGCAAGGTGGGATGATTTCTCTGGCGATTCAAAAAGAAAATGTTTTCCCTCCCTTGGCGATTCAGATGATTAGTATTGGGGAAGAAACTGGAGAATTGGACTCTATGATGTCTAAGGTGGCAGATTTCTACGAAGATGAGGTAGAACAAGCGGTTAAAGCTCTAACCAGTATGATTGAACCGATCATGATGGTAGGGATTGCGGTCATGGTTGGTACGATCTTGCTTTCGATGTATCTTCCAATGTTCTCGATTTTCGATCAATTAGCTTAATTAATTTCTCGATCTACAAGCAAAGAAAAGGCTCAAGTTTTTGTTTTATGAGTGTAAAACAGTCTGATTATGAAAAGTTGCTTGCAGAGTATAGTTGTCGTAACAGAGCGATCGCTCTGTTAAAGCAATATCGTCCTTATCTGGAAACTCTACCAAGTACTCGACGACCAGAAGAAAGTTTAATTACTATTCCTTTACCTGTTATAAGAGTTCGTCAACCTCAGTCTCATTCTCAGGATTATACTCATATTAATTCTGATGTCATAGCCACCTCTCTTCCTTGCGATCTGGGAATTGTGATGTGCGATCCTGAATGGAAAATCAAAATGGGGACGGAAATACTAATTTTTATTCACCGGCCCCACGAAGATTTTTCTCAGTTATTAAGTCGTTGGCGAAAAACCCAGGTTTATCTGGATCGAGATTATGAATGGATTATGCCTTTAGGAGAAGAACACATCTTGAGTGAAGCAGCAGAAAAAATTTATCCTCTATTTGTGTTGTTCGACTCTAGCCCAGAAAGGATTAAGCAAGGTTTAAAAGGTGCGGGTTTGCCTTTTGTCATTTGCGAATCTCATACCACAGTTGATGAAGAGACAAACCATAACACTATTGTTTAATAATCAACCAATAACTGGTAACTCATGGTGGTTTACCTTAGCATGATGACCGTTACCATTTTGATTAGCATGGCTATTATCTGCGGGGCGAGGTTGAATAACTCCATATCCACCATGATTACGACAATAAATTACATTAATTTCATTGGTTGTACTATTGCAGAACATATAGAAATCATGGTCAATAATTTGCAGTTGCTCCAAAGCTTCTTGAACCGTCATCGGAGGCATCACAAAATATTTAGTCCTTACCACTTCTTCAGGTAGTTGAGGAGTTGTTGCTGATGATAAATCGATCTCTACTGGCTCTTTTTCAGTTAATTCTAGTTCTCTAATATTGGTATGAGCATGAGTTTTTTTATGGAGTTGTTTTTCCTTGTATTTGCGTAACTGACGAGCGATTTTATCTGCAACCATATCAATACTGGCGTAGAGATTTTCGCTACTTTCTTGCGCTCTGATTACTGTTCCATTAGCATACACAGTTACTTCTGCTTGATGAGTATCATTGGCACGATTATGACTGGCTACAGATAAATGAACATCAACTTTAGTCGTCAAATTATGAAAATGTCTAACAGCTTTCTCTACCTTTTGTTGAACATGATTATTAATTGCATCGGTAACTTCAATATTATTGCCTTGGATCAATAGCTTCATACTAGACTCCAAATAGATATGGGGTTGATTTTTTAAGTTCTACAGACCAGTAAAACTATAACAAACTGCAATTATTAAATTAATCTTATTTTTATTTAACATTGCTTTCTTGATAGAAAATTACTGGGGGGTCATCGTTTTTTTAGTTGATACTGTCTGCTGCTGTCGTCAAAGATTAAGCACAAATATCAAGAGCGTTCCCATTCCTCTTTGCAACAATAGTTTTCTTTTGTTTATTCTAATTTAAGATTTTGCAGCAATTGTATGTAGTATCAATTAAATCTCTCGAACTTTGGTTTACTAACTCTTCGAGGTCATATAATTATTAAATCACTTTTAAGTTAGTAATAACTGTCTCCTTCTACTCTCAAAGTTATTTTCGAGCAAAACTTTAATGTTTGATGTTTTAATACTCTCAGATTAACACTTGAGTATTCCACAAAACATATACTTTGTAATTCTTTTTATTTTCTTTTACATTGGTTGACATTTTGTAAGATAAGGATGACAGATTTAACTTTACAAATGAGAAATTGTGTTTTAAAAAATTGGGGGATTGTTCCTTATAGGGCTGCTTGGGACAATCAAAAGTTTTTGGTGGCGGAACGTTTAGCTAACCCGAACCTCAAAGATTGCTTGATTTTATTAGAACATCCTGAAGTATATACACTCGGTACTAGCGCAAGTACGGAATTTCTTCATTTCGATCCCACAAATAGCGATCGCCAAATTTATAGGATCGAGCGAGGAGGGGAAGTTACCTATCATTGTCCTGGTCAATTGGTGGGTTATCCCATACTGAATTTAAAGTACTATCAACAGGATTTACATTGGTATCTGAGGCAGTTAGAAGAAGTTATT
>NZ_LR213923.1 GCF_900659865.1 Hyella patelloides LEGE 07179 | reverse complement strand
GTAGGAGCGAGAGTTTTAGAGCTTTCCCCCTATTCTCCAGAGTTTAATCCCATTGAACACTGGTGGTCACAGCTAAAGGCTTTCTTGAGGCAGTTCTCTCCCAGAACTTCCAAAAGGGTTGATACCCTGATTAAAATAGCGATGGATTTAATGAATCCCCAACATCTGCGTAACTGGTTTGCCCACTGCTGCTACTGTCCCTTATAAACCTGCAAACCGCTGTATTTATTTATTTAGAATTTAGAATGACTATATTTGCTACAAACTGTGAATAATTTATAAGTGTAAATCTCGAAAGCATTGTACTCTCTATGAAATTATTTTTATCTGCTGTAGTCGCTCTGAAAACTGTGATCGCTATAAAAGTTGTTGCTTCTTCTGATGTAGGTTTACATATCGAATTTAGTGAAATAAAAAATACATTTCATCGCACTTTAACCAGATATACAGGAGAATGTCCTGGGAAATACTGGTCAGGGATAGCACAAAATGGCGACTTACGCTTTATTGATTATAATATCGAACCCAGCAACGAACTGAAGGTCAATTTAATTAATCTCGTCACAGGAGAAAAAATCACTAGAGATTATAAAAAAGCGAGACTAGGTTCCAATGATTTCAATTTAACTCAATTAGGTAATCTTGATGGGGAACATAATATTGAGTACGAAATCTATCACAAAGATACGAAAAAAACAGTAGCTACAGGAAACTTTATTTATACTGTTACTTCTTCTGAAGAGACTAAACAGCGTGATGCTCAATGGAAGCCAAGATTATATTGTGCTAGTGATTCCGATCGCAAATTGCAAGATTGTGATACAGTAGCTAGTCGTAAAATTAAGTATTGCGATGGTAGAGAAACTGGCGATAGTCAACATCAAGGAACATTTGATTTAGATCGTAAAACAGTAGAAATCGATTTGTAATTTACCATTACCAATTCTCGCGCATCAGCTAGAGAGATAGAGTATCTCAAATATATTTTCAAACAGAAGATAAAATTACATCCAACTACGTCAAAAAAAAAGGAAAAGAAACGAAATCTTAACCCTTTTCTTGCTTATAAGTTGTGTTATTTAGTTTATCTATTTAATAAATTAAGCACCAAAACCTTTAGCACGACTGGTAGCAGGTAAAGTTAAACAATTTTCAATCTGTTCTTTAAGTTTTTCATGATCTAAATTTTGACCAATTAAAACCAATTTATTCTGTTTCTCTCCTTGCCATTCTGCATCATCGATACTAAATCTTTTGCCACTTAAGTGAAAAATATGGCGTTTGGGACTTTCATTAAACCAAAGAATACCTTTAGCGCGGAAAACGTTTTCTGGTAATTGATTGTCTAGAAAATACTGGAATTTTCTGATATTCAAAGGTTTATCACTTTGGATAGAAAGAGAGGTAAAACCATCATTTTCTAAATGATCTGAGTGGTGATGGTGATGATGATCGTGGTCATGGTCATGATCGTGGTGGTCATGATTGTGATGTTCACGATCGTGATTGTGGTCGTGATCTTGTTCAACTTCAGCTTCTTCAAAATATTGATCTGATTCAAATAAACCTACACTAAGAACTAGCGGTAAAGAAATCTGAGAGTTTTGAGTACGTAAAATTCTGGCATCTTTTTTAACGTCACGAATTTTGATTTCTAAAGAATCCACATCTGCTTCATCTACTAAATCGGTTTTATTGAGAACAATAATATCGCCGTATTGAATCTGACTGTGTGCTGCTTCAGAGTTGAATAAATCTAAACTATAGTTAGCACAATCCACCATTGTCACAATGGAGTCTAACCGAGTCATATCCCGCAACTCTGTACCCAAAAAGGTTAATGCTACAGGAAGGGGATCGGCAAGTCCAGTAGTTTCTACTACTAAATAATCAATTTTGTCTTCTCGTTCGAGAATGTTGTGTACTGCATTAACTAAATCTTCGTTGATGGTACAGCAGACACAACCATTATTGAGTTCCACCATACTATTATTTTCGTCGGCGGAGACAATTAACTCATTATCAATGCCAATTTCACCAAATTCATTAACTAAGACTGCGGTTTTTAATCCTTCCTGATTGGTCAGAATATGATTGAGTAGAGTAGTTTTACCGCTACCTAAAAACCCTGTAATGATAGTGACGGGTAAACCTCTTTTGGGTGTATCCATAGTGGTGGTAGTTTGAGTATCAACTGTTGCCATAGCGATCGCAATTTTTTTGATATATTCTTAATCCTATTATGACTATCTAACACAAATCACAGCATAGTTTTAACATTGATCGTTAATCATTTAACATTTAACGCTCAGCAGCAAACAGCGATCGGGTTTTTTCTGTAAATATCAAGTATCTTCTAACTTGCTAATTACTAAATTAATTGCCGTTTCATCCATCTTCCTCCTGACTCCTTAAAGTCAACATTACCTGACAATAGCCAATCAATTTACGTAAACGCTCTACTACAGACTTTTCTCTGGCTTGTTTGGTGGCTGGTTGGCGAGATGAAATGAGAAATAACCAATCAGTATTTAAGAGGCGAAACTCTCTCTGTATCTCAGCTTGCAAAGATATCCAACGGCTAGCAGTAGCCAAATCTAGGTTTTCGTCTGTCAGAGGAATAATATGTTGCTGAAAGACTTGCTTGAGATTTTGCCAAATTATTTCTTTTTCGGCTGTTTTTGTAGCTACAGCCAAGTTTTGATCGTGATTTTCCAACTTTATTAATAAATCCAAGAAGTCTTGATAGGCTTTTCTGTGTATAATTGACAACATTATTTTGATACTTTGTAGTTTGCAAAACAGCATTTACCCGATCTAAGGTAAACTTTTAATAAATAAGCTTGATATATAGATTATTCTATGATCTAAATCGCGTTTTCATATTAAACCTAGACCCTTAAATTAAGTATATAAATTACGGCTACAGTTAATTTTTTGGATAGCAAATATAGATAATTAAATTAATTTTAGGAACAGAATCGCAACCACCGTTTTTAACGGGAATACTTTATTTATAAGTTTATTTTCAATCGTTCTTTCCCCATCATCTCTAATCACCTAGTTGCTAATATGACCGCCATTACTATTCTGGACACTCCTAACCAACCTCTAGAACTTCCCGATTGGTTGCAACAATGTTTGCTTCATCATCAGACAGAATCATCTAACGGCGATGAGGATTTGATTTGTCGAGCCTTTAATTTTGCTTACGAACTCCACGAAGGTCAATATAGAAAATCGGGAGAGCCTTATATTGCTCATCCTGTAGCAGTAGCGAGCTTATTGCGGGAATTAGGAGGAGATAGCGTTACTATTGCAGCAGGTTTTCTCCACGATATTGTGGAAGATACTGACGTTGCTCCCGAAGAAATTGAAGAACGCTTTGGTATTGAAGTTCGTCTCTTAGTAGAAGGAGTTACCAAGCTATCTAAGTTTAATTTTTCTAGTACTAAAGAACGCCAAGCGGAAAATTTTCGTCGTATGTTTTTGGCAATGGCGAAAGATATTCGCGTAATTATTGTTAAGTTGGCAGACCGTTTACATAATATGCGGACGCTGCAACATCTCAAGCCAGAAAAACAAAAACGTATTGCTTTAGAAACTAGAGAAATCTTTGCTCCTTTAGCAAATAGGTTAGGTATTGGTCGTTTTAAGTGGGAATTAGAGAATTTATGTTTTCAGTACCTAGAGAATGAAGCATATCAAGAGATAGAATCTCTATTGTCAGAAAGACGGACAGATCGCGAAGAAAGAATTAAGCAGATTACCGAAAAATTGCGATCGCAAATATCAGATTTGGGTGTCAATATCATTGAAATTAAAGGTAGACCCAAGCACCTGTATGGTATCTATCAAAAGATGCAACGGCAACAAAAAGAGTTTCATGAAATTTATGATATCTCCGCATTACGCATTATCGTGGAAACCAAAGAAGAGTGTTATCGTTCTTTAGCTGTAGTCCATGATGTTTTTAAACCCATTCCTGGTAGATTTAAAGACTATATTGGTTTACCCAAACCCAACCGCTATCAATCTTTACACACTACAGTAGTAGGACATAATGGGCGACCTTTAGAAGTGCAAATCCGTACTATGGAAATGCATCACATCGCTGAATATGGGATTGCTGCACACTGGAAGTATAAAGAAACAGGTGTCAGCGATACTCAAATTAATTCTGATGATGAGAAATTTACTTGGTTACGTCAATTACTAGAGTGGCAAAAAGATCTCAAAGACGCTCAAGAATATATAGATAACCTCAAAGATAATCTGTTTGAAGATGATGTCTATGTGTTCACTCCTGATGGAGATGTGATTGTCCTAGCTCACGGTGCAACCCCCGTAGACTTTGCCTATCGCATCCATACCGAAGTAGGAAATCACATGAAAGGAGCGCGTATAAACGATCGCTGGTCGGTTTTAGACCGTGCTTTGGAAAATGGTGATATTGTCGAGATTATCACTCAAAACAACAGCCATCCCAGTCTCGATTGGCTCAACTTTGTAGTGACTCCCACCGCTAGAAACCGTATCCGTCAATGGTATAAGCGATCGCATCGTGAGGAAAATATTACTCGTGGCAGAAGTTTACTCGACAAAGAATTAGGCAAAAAAGGTTTTGACGCGCTCCTTAAATCAGAACAAATGCAGACTACGGCTCAAAGATGTAACTATCAAACCGCAGAAGATTTATTAGCTGCATTAGGTTACGGAGAAGTTACCCTCAATCAAGTAGTCAACCGTCTACGGGATGTCACTAAAGAATTACAGCCGATAGAAGAAATTGAGCCAGAAGAAGATGAATCTTTTCCTGCTATCAGCGCACCGCGAAGCGGATCTCTGCGAGATCGCGCTCCCGAACCCAGTAGCGGTAGTAAATATCCCATTGCAGGAGTAGAAGGTCTACTTTATCACCTAGCAGGTTGTTGTAAACCCTTACCAGGAGAATCAATTATTGGGGTTGTTACCCGTAGCTCTCGCGGTATATCTATTCATCGCCAAGGCTGTCAAAACCTGAATAATGTTCCTGGCGAGCGTTTAATTCCAGTCAGTTGGAATCGCAGCGATGAAGAAGGTAGACCAATAACTTATCCTGTAGATATCCAGATCGAAGCCCTAGATCGTGTTGGAGTGCTAAAAGACATTCTGACTCGTCTGAGCGATCAAAACATCAATATCCGCAATGCAGGGGTTAAAACTACCAAAAATAAACCCGCCTTAATTTCTCTGAGCATCGATATTCGCGATCGCCAACAATTTGAATATACCCTTAACAGGGTAAAAAGTATGAGTGATATTCTCAATGTTCGTCGCGTTAGTCATGAATAACTAAGTAATTTACCTAATAAATAAATAAAATAATCAGACTATAATGGTTTGTTGTGATTTGTCTTATTTCTCAACAAATCACTGATTATTAGGACTTTTAGGTGTTAAGGAGACTTAAGTTTTGGCAAATGCTACCCAAAAGCGACAAAAATTCCAGAGAATACGTGTGTTGCAAATTCTCAAGCCAAGAAAACTTTTAACCTATCTTTGCTTGTCGTCCCTAAGTTTGTTTTCATCTCCCGTGATGGCAGCAGAGTCAGTTTTAGGAGTGGTTAAAAGTGTGGAAAACACTCCGCAATGGGAAGAAATTACCACCCGTTTAAATCAAATTGGGGTTAACTATTGTGTTGTGGAAACCAAAAATTGGCGACAAGAAATAGATTTGGGTAGCATTAGTGTCTTACTTTTGCCCAGTGTTGGTAGTTTTAATGGTTCTCAAACAGTAGCTCTAGAACAATGGATGAATAAAGGAGGTAAAGTCATAGTCACTGGCCCTACTGCTAACTTGTCACCTCCCAGTATTCGCGAGCGACTGCGATCGCTTTTTGGTGCTTATTGGGCGTATCCTTTAGCTAGCCCGACCACCTTAGAACTCTCGGCTAACACTCCTTCACAATGGAACGGTCGAACACTACTAGAAAATACCTTCATGGGTGCTGCTGTCATCCCCACAGATAACAATGGTCAAACCGCAGCTAATTGGATCGTAGAATCCAATCCTCCCGCAGCAATTGTCACTGATAATTCTACAGTTTTAGGCTGGCGTTGGGGGTCAAATGCCGTAGCCGATGCTAGTTTAGATACCGCTTGGTTACAGGCTTCTTTAAATCGCTATGGCATCAGTACCTACGGTAGATTTACTCCTGAAAATCAAGATACCGAAGAAAAGCCTTGTCGTCCTGAGATTGTCCCCCAAAATGAATCCCAACCCTTTATACCTGGTTGGGAATTAGAAAATAATCCCTCCCCCGAATCTCGTTTTGATTCTCTAGGAAACAATGGTTTTGCACTGCAAGAAAAAGAAACCATGATCCAAGAATTAGAGGGTTTAATCGGTCGTTTTGAAACCACTCTGTTAACCGCAGATGCTAGAGCAAGCCAAATCAATTCTTCCACCAGTGAGTTAATCAACCAGTTAATCAGTCAAGGTAGCCAAAATAGCAGTAAATCTGCAACCAAGCAAGTCAGTGACAGTACCTATCCTCAAGCTCACAAAGCTCTGGAAAAAGCTAAAACCCAATTTCAGCAATTTTTAGAATCAATCGAGCAAGGACGCTATTCCCAAGCAAAAAGACAGTGGTTGGCAGCGCGTAATACTTTATGGGACGATTACCCGACAGATCGTCAGGTGGCTACTTCAGAAATTAGAGCTATTTGGTTAGACCGAGGTACGATTGTCAAAGCAAGATCGGAAAGAGATTTGGTTAAACTTTTCGATCGTCTGGAAAAAGCGGGAATTAATGCGGTTTTTTTTGAAACTGTTAACTCTGGCTACACTATTCACCCCAGTAAAATAGCCCCCCAACAAAATCCTTTAGTTAGAGGCTGGGATCCCCTTGAAGTAGCAGTCAAGCTGGCACACGAGCGCAATATGGAACTGCACGCTTGGGTCTGGACATTTGCTGCGGTTAACCAGCGTCACAACGTCATTTTAAACTTACCAGAAGACGATCTCGGCCCTGTATTATCTCGCTATCCTGATTGGGCAATTACCGACAAAAAAGGCGATCGCTTTCATTATACTTCAGGTAAAGCTTTTCTCGATCCTGCCAACCCAGGAGTTAGAAGATATCTCACTTTACTACTAGAAGAAATTGCTACTCGCTACGATGTGGATGGTATTCACCTCGATTATATCCGTTATCCATTTCAAAGCCCCACAGGAGAATATACCTATGGTTATGGTTTAGCTTCGCGACAAGAATTTGAAAAACTCACAGGAGTAGATCCCGTTGAAATTAACTATGGAGGCTCTCTTTGGAATCAATGGACGGGATTTCGTCTCAAACAAATTGATAATTTTGTCGCATCTGTTTCTCAAAGACTCAAGCAAAAACGCCCAGATTTAATTTTATCTACCGCAGTCTTTCCCATACCTCGTCAAGAAAGAATCAATAAGATTCAGCAACATTGGGAAGAATGGGTACGAGAAGAATGGATCGATATGCTAGTTCCTATGACCTATGCTTTGGATACAGAACAGCTTAAAACTTTAACTCGTCCTTTATTAGAAGATTTCAGCGAAGGAAAAGCTTTACTGTTACCTGGAATTCGTTTGTTAAATGTCCCAGATGTGGTGGCTGTCGATCAGATGCAATTGCTTAGAGGTATGTCAGCAGAAGGTTATGCTCTGTTTGCTGCGGAAAATTTCCGTCCTAGCCTTGCAGAGATATTTAATCGTCTCCAAGGTAATTTGGAAACGATCTCATCTGAGCCTTTACCCCATCGTCAACCTTTTCGATCGACTCAAGTTCGTTATCGAAGTCTTAAACAAGAATGGAATTACCTAATTAGCAATCATCAAATAGAGATGGATGAGCAGGTGTTAAAAACCTGGGGAAGACAAGCAGACGATTTATCTGTTGCATTCCAACAATTAGCTGAAAATCCTTCTCCCAGAAATTTTTTAGCTGCACAGTCAAGTTTATCTGCTTTTCGCCGTCAATTTCCTAGTTGGATGGAGCAAAATAAAACAATTAATACCTATCAAGCTCAAGTATGGGAAAATCGTCTGGAAACCCTGACTCGTTTACTAAATTATGGAGAAAATCGCATTTTATCAGCAAATAAGTAGTTTCACTTTATGAAACAGAAAATGAGTAGTATCAGATAACTGCTTGGCAAGTTGAACCGTCATCGCATTTAGTGCTGTCTTAGAAGAGTTATAAGCTACAGTATTAATGCCATAGTAGGGAGACTTGGGATTCCTATTTACAATTCGATGATGCGGAAGCCCTTCTAGAAGAAGCCATTCAAGGGTCTGGTATTATTCAAGCAGTTAAATATATCGTGGCGAACGCGATCGCCCGTGGAGAACTACAACCAATTTTAACCGACTATGGACATCAATTGGGAACGCCAATCGCAGTCATATATCCTCAGAAACGATATTTATCTGCTAAAGTCCTTGTTTTTGTGGAATTTATGACAGAATTGATGGCGAATTTGAAACGTTTTGGGATAGTGGACTAAAGGATACAAATACTCCACTAAAAAAGTTGCGAGCAAAGTCTCTAAACTAAATATTTATCGGGGGTTTTATTAAACAGATTTGGAATTGAGAGTAATTAGTTATCAATTAACGATGACCAATTATTCTGGGTTGCAAACCTGCAAATTCAAAATAGCTTCGGGATTATATTCTGCCAAAAAATTGAAGTTATAAAAACTGTTGATATCAACTGTCTCTATCGGGTTCACTTCGATGTATCCACGATCGGGGAGAATTCGCACATCACTTAAAGGATAGTACATTTGACTAGCAATTCCCCCTTGAATCTGCAAAATATCGTCGAGGTTGCTACATTGCTTGTTTAAAGAATTCTCTGCTAACACCTGTGCGCCATTTCTTTCAATAGATAAAATTGCCTCATTGGCTAAGATAGTCACAATGTAAGCAACATTCCCATTATTAGCACGATACATCTCCCCTGTTGCTAAAGCATTTGCAGGAAGAAATATTGTATCGATAGTTCCTGTTTTAGCCTCTCCCAGGTAGTAATAGTTACGATCTTTCTGGCAGATATTAACGTAAAAATTAGCAGTTTCAAAAGCTTTTACTTCTTGGTAAGCTTCCCCTATCTGTTGGCAGCTTTGCTGATTGCTATCAACTAAAAAAATGTAATCTGCACTAGAAGTATTCGCAGAGGCGAAACCCGCAGGAATGATACAGGTAATTGAGGCGATCGCTAATACCCTAAGTTTGAATACTCTCGAAATAAATTTATTAACCATCCTGCTACCCTGCAATTTAGTTTACCTTCTTAATTATTCCCAGTTAGGAATTCAACAAATTATATCTTGTTTCTAATTATAAAGTTTCATTAACTAAGATAGCTTTTTCTAAATTTAACTTTTGTGATCTGGATCACTAGTCTGTCAATGGATAGATTCTGTCTTAAAATCCCCTAATAGTATGGGTAAGCAAGAAAATAGCTATAAATGGCAAAGTGTTAACTCAGGTTTAAAAACAAGTACTAGCTAGAAAATTCAAGTAAGTATGTTATCGATCGCCCTACTTTTGTGTAAAAAATAGGGTGAAAAACAGATTTAATTATATGGTTAAAATACAGTTACACTGAAATCGATAATTATTTTTTTAACTATTTGAGTTGAAGTCAATAAGATGTTCAACTTTGGTATTAGTTATGCAAAGTAGGAACAAAAAGCGATCGCTTTTTACTATTCAATTGCCTAAGAATCGGATTCTGGTTGCTACGAATATTCTGCTTGAAGATGTAGGGAAAGAATTTCCGCAGATGCAGAAGAGTCATAATACGATCGAACTGTTTGAAAATCCCCAAAAAGCGATCTCGCTCAAGGCGAGGCGTGTGGCGATTGCCAGTAATTAAAATAGATAAAATAATAAATACTTAATTGTTAGCTAAAAAACTCTTTACTTTCTAAAATTCAAAATTACTTATGATATTAAGAAAAGTTTTTACCTGGGGAGTTCTATTAACCATACCAATTAGTTTGATAGGTTGTGAATCATGGCTTAATAGTCACCAAAATCCTTTCTCTATTAGTGAAATAGCCGATAAAGAAAATGGCAAAAAAGTTTATATTGCAGGGGAAGTAATTAGGACTATTCCTTTAGTAAATAATGGAGCTTATCAGTTACAAGATGAAACAGGTAAAGTCTGGATTTTAACTACGGCAAAGCTACCTTCTATCCAAGATAAAATATCAATTCAAGGAAAAATTCAATATCAAGAACTTTCTTTTTCTGAAGAAGAATTATATTTACAAGAACTTGATACTCAACCCTATCAATCCGAATTGTAGCCACCATTAATTACCTGACAATTAACAATTGATTATAATTGATTAAACAGGTATTAAAGGTTCAGTTCTAGCTGCAAAACCAGAACGAGTGAGACTCTTAATTGCAATGGTTTCATCGTGAACCCAATATTGTTGTCCCAACCGTACAAACTGTCTTTGTTGACCTTGATTAATAATTGCAACTACGGGTATCTTTCTTTGATTTTTTTCTCCACCTTGTTCTTTTAAAATATTTTGTAAGTTGTAATGTTTACTAGGATCTAAAATTTGTTCGGGAGAGATTTCTAACATAATCATTTTAACCCGATCTACGGGTTCAGCATCATCAATAATTAACTGATATTTATCATCCCGCTTTTGTACTTTCCCCCAAATAATCAAACGAGCGTTATCTTCTAATAGTGGTTCAAGTTTTTCGTAAGTACTAGGAAATACTGTGCCTTCTATATCCCCTGTAGTAATATCTTCCAATTGCAGAAAAGCCATTGGCGTACCTTTTTTAGTAATTATTTTTCTCACAGCAGTTAACATTACTACAGCACTAACAGTTTGACGAGATTTTTGTTCTGCAAGTTGGTTTAAATTAATTGGTGATAAAATATGGGCTGCTTGAGATGCTGCTTTTAATGGGTGATCGCTAACATAAAACCCAAGATATTCTTTTTCCAAGCGTAATCTTTCTTGTAAGGGAAAATCTTCTACTTTGGGAGTACTTGGTGATTCTTGGAACTCAATTTCTTGTTGTGACTCTTCTCCCATTAAATCAAAAAGATTCATCTGTCCTGCTTCTTTTTCTTTAGTTCTTTTTTGCGCCCAAGGAACAACCAATTCTAAATCATTAATTAGTTGTCGGCGATTAGATTCTATAAAGTCAAAAGCTCCACAATAAATTAAAGTTTCCAACGCACGACTATTCACCGTTCGTAAATCAACTCGCTCACAAAAATCTGCTAAAGACTGAAAATTTTCCTCTGAAGATTCCCTAGCTTGCAAAATACTATCAATAGCAGCATTACCTAAATTTTTAACTGCCGATAAACCAAATAGAATTTT
The DNA here is from genome assembly GCF_900659865.1 of Hyella patelloides LEGE 07179. GTDB lineage: Bacteria > Cyanobacteriota > Cyanobacteriia > Cyanobacteriales > Xenococcaceae > Hyella > Hyella patelloides. Next base: position 5,110 of record NZ_LR213923.1, on the reverse strand, counting down.
GTGATCGTCAGAAAGAGGTACAAAATCTCGTTGCGATCTATTAATATCGGGAGATAGTACTTCTATCCCCATTCTTTGACAGTTTTCGCGATACTTTTCTATCTTGTCCTGATTACCACTACTAGCAGTTAACAAAGCAGTCATATACTCTGTAGGATAGTTGGCTTTTAGATAAGCTGTCTGATAAGTAACATAAGCATAAGCAGTGGAGTGAGACTTATTAAAGCAGTTAGATGCTACAGTTCCATTAGCTAACAGGAAGTTATGATCTTTGGCTACTCCAATATCAAAGACAGCTTGTTTTCCTAAAGATTTGCGACTAACAATTTTAACCACGATGGAATAGATTTGAATTCAAGAGTACTAGCTCTTCATTATACTAAAGAGATTTTAGTTAGTTTATAGTACTTTAGATTATTTTCTGTTCGCTGTATAATTACGATCGCTTGTGGACTTTAAAAATGAGCTTGTATTAAATGAAATCTCAAAAATGGGAAGTAGAGTATTTTACTTTTTGGAGGGACAACCAGGTTAAAAAGTCAGAGGTATCAATGAGTTGGGAGTATGAATTTGAAGAAAAAAACAATTATGAGATAAATTTGCTTAATTTTTTGGGGTAATCAGATAAGTAAAACTGAGGTTAAATCCAGTTAAGATAATTCCTGAATAAATTGATATATGCATTAGCATTAAATAAACAAAACAAAGTAACTCAATTGATAGTAATTGAGTAAAAATAGGAGTCAAATAAATTAAAATGAACCCTTAACTAATTGCAGATAAAACTTTTAATCCCTGTTGATAATAATTGAGTTTATGAGGATTAATTAACATAAGTTGTTGAACTAAGTGACAACAAAAATCCCAAGCAAGTACCCAATTATAACCATATAGTCCTACACGGAAATCACTATGTCTCCTAAATTTTCGTTGAGCTTCAGTCAAACGAGCAATGTATTTTTGATATCCTTGATTTTTAAAAGACTTACCTTTTAAAGAAGCTAAAGTATAAGCGATCAGCCTTCGGCTGGCACTGCGTGATCGCTATTAACAGAATTAAGTTGGTTAGCCTAATTTGATTAGCTTTGCTACCTCCCGTGATTATAACCTCCACTCTTATAATCACGAAACATAGCTTCAATACCTGCTCTCATTTTGTAAAGATTAATTACCTCTTGGGGGTCGGATAAATTAGTTATTATAAACCAGTTATTTGGGGTTTTATGATGACGATAATCTCTCTTTTTGTAAGCTAGCAGGTTGAACTTACCAAAACCTTTTTGTTTAGTGATTTTTACATTCTTATATAAAACTTTGACTCCTGGGACTAGTTTTAAATCCTTCAGTCTATCTTGATTCTTTTTACTTCTTTTTAGGTAAACATTATCTTTTTCTCTGAAAGCAAAATAAATAGGGTTTTTGGATTTTTTATTACTTTGTTTTAACCAATAAGATAATTCAATGCCATGAAATTCTCTGTCTCCAAGAATCAGAACTTCATAGTGAGAAAATAATTTTAATACTGGTTTAATAAGATTAATTTGTTCACGAAGATTACTACTGCCTTTTTTGTTTAACACCAGCCAATAAATTGGTAAAGCTCGTTTGCGCCACCTCACACTTATCATAAAGATATTGTTATCTTGCCATTGAGTTCTATCTAGTATTAAAATGAGACGTTCACTCTTTCTAAATTCTTGTTTAACAATAGATTTAATGATGGGAAACCAAAATAAACATAGGCTGAAAGAAGATGAAGCTAATAGTCTTTGAATCTTTTTGCGACGACTTTCGTAGAGAATTGGTATAGGTAAACAGCTAGCTAATCTTTCTATTCTCACATCTTTTTGTGTTTGAATTAGCCAAATTAATAGTCGTAAAGTTAAGATTTGACTCTGGGTTAAATATTTTTATAAATGAGATTTATGAGTAGAAAAAAAGTCCATAATTAAGATTTACAAATTGCTAATTATAAACTTTTTCTATCATTAATTGCTCAATTAATTCTGTTCTATCAATAATAATTAAGCCTCATAGCTCACTTAAGTAGTTACTAAGTACTATTATCTAGAGGGAGGATTTGTTTTAAAAATCAACCTCTCAAGTTGTAAGCCTGATTTTTAAAGGCTTTTTATCTGGTTGTCCCCCCAAAAATTTAGAGACACTAATCGTCCTACTTTAGACCAAGAAATAGCTACAGAAACTATTGCTCGCTGGAGTGGACTGTTTCTACGCGCTCATGTTTCAGAAGATAGGGAAGCATTCAATTATGTGTATAACATTGGAGATGCTGACGACGAAAATGTTACAGCGATTAGTCTTACTGCTAGCGTACCCGAACCTAATAGAACTTGGAGTCTTTTCTTATTAGGAACAGGAATAACTATAGGTTCTGTAGTGAAAGATCAATTCACTTGATATCTCATACCTGGTAGCTGAGAAATTAACCCCATTAATTCTAATTGAGACAAAGAAGCTAAAAGAGTACCAGTATCTAAATTAGTTTTTTGTGCGATCGCATCTAGAGAACTGCTATCATCGTTAATAGCCTGGATAATTTGGGCTAATTTTGGCTCTAAGTCTGACAATGGTGGTTTTTCTGGTTGAGAGAGGTTTTTAGCTGCTTCTGGTTGCGGATTAATATCTAATTTGGGCATAATTTCTAACATTTCTAACAATTCATTCTCTCCTAAAATTACGTGTGCGCCTCTATTTAAAAGGTTTAAACAGCCAATAGATTGGGGATTATTTAAAGAACCTGGCAAAACATAGACATCACGACAGAATTCGTTAGCATAACGGGCGGTTATTAATGCTCCCGATCTTTGGGGTGCTTCCATGATTAAAACTGCTCTAGATAACCCAGCAATAATGCGATTACGAGAGGGAAAGTTCTTACGATCTGGTTTTGTCCCTGCGGGATATTCACTCAGAATTAAGCCCTGTTGCTGGATACTATGGTAAAGTTGACTGTTACTATGGGGGTATATTGTGTCTACTCCTGTACCCAACACAGCAATTGTTCTTCCTCTTGCTGCTAAACAAGCACTGTGCGCCTCAGCATCTATACCCGCAGCCATTCCTGATACGATAGTAAAACCTTCTTTGGTGAGAGTTTGGCTAATTTTGCGCGTCCAATCCCGACCATACTTAGTAGGATAGCGTGTTCCCACGATCGCGATCGCTGGTTTGCTGCCTAAATTTTCTGTTAGTTCAACTGTTCCTCGATAATATAAAATAGGAGGAGGACTGGGTATTTCTAGTAGTAAACGTGGATATTCTTGGTCTGCTGGTGTCCAAAAGTGAGGATTATTTTGGAGATGTTTTTCTAATAGTTGTTGTGGGTTAATAGTTGCTTTTTGGTTTACTATTTGAGTAATTATTTTACTGCCCAAACCTTCTACTTTTTCTAATTCGGAAGGTCTAGCTGTCCAGGCTTGTGATACATTACCAAAATGCTGGTGAATTCTTTTTAATAAGATTGCACCTATACCTTTTATTTGCAACCAGGCTAACCAATAAGCTTTTTCATTTATCATTCTTTATTAAAAATTAAGTAGATATAAAAAACAAGAATCAATATTTCATAGTGATTGATATTGATTAATATATTTGTGTTTATCTGAGTTCATCTGTGGACGCTACTATTAAACTAAATATTAATTAACCTAATCTAGAAAAACTGATATTTTATATTTCCCAATTAACCATTAACAATTAACAATCAGCAAAAATATTATAAAAAGCTGACTCAAAATCAAGCAGATCTGTAACTGGTTGGCAGTATATTTCAGATGCTCTATCTATCTAGCTGATACTCAAGAATTGGTCTAAGAAGCCCTCGGTCATGGTGAAAGAAGTATCACCAATGGCGTAACTTTTCCTAAGAATAAACTGCTGAAGAAACGATTTTTATGTCGTGTTTAGCGATCTCAAAGAGATCCGCTAGACTTCGTCGTACTTCGTGAACGCGGTGCGCGCATTGCCAGGCTTCACCCAATCACTTTGTTTAATTTTTACCAAAACTGTGTAAGATACTTGATTTGAATTATCAACTCTTTTTTTCAGCCAGAGGTCAATTGTATTGTTGTATTGAGAATAATTTGAAAAATAAAAATTACTTAAATTTTGCTCATTTTTTCATGAATTTTCAATAAATTATTTTTTACAAACTTGTTTTTGAGCAGTTATTAATTCAGTAATTCCTTTCTCTGCTAAATCCAACATTTGGTTCATTTGTTGACGAGAAAAACTCCCAGCTTCGGCTGTACCTTGCACCTCAATTAACTCTAATTTACTATTCATTACTACATTAAAATCCACATCCGCAGCCACATCTTCTGGATAATCAAGATCGAGATAAGCTTCTCCTTTAATTAAACCTACAGAGATTGCAGCGATTGATTCTACTAAAGGAGATTGTGCAACCTCACCTTTCTGGATTAATTTATCTATGGCATGGGCTAAGGCGACATAACCCCCTGTAATAGAAGCAGTACGAGTACCTGCATCCGCTTGTAAAACATCGGCATCGATAGTAATAGTTCTTTCACCTAATAATTTTAAATCGATCGCTGCCCTTAAACTTCTACCAATCAATCTTTGGATTTCTTGGGTACGCCCTGATAATTTGGTTAATTCTCTTCGATGACGAGGCGAGGTTGCACCAGGTAACATTCGATATTCTGCGGTTAACCATCCCTGTCCACTATCCCTTAAGAAAGGGGGTACTCCTTCTTCGACGCTGGCGGTACATAGTACTGTAGTGTTGCCACTAGTAGTTAAAACTGAGGCTAAAGGAGTCTTCGTAAAGTCCAATTGGAAACTGTGAGGGCGTAGAGTATCAGGTTGACGGTTATCAGTGCGTTGCCAAGTCATTTTTCAGTAATTAGTCCCGTCAAGCGGAATAGTATAAACAGTAATCATTTAATCCATTATTCATTGTTTTTTGCTGATTGGGAAGAAGTTAACCAGTTCTTTGTCCTTAACTGGACTTTCGGAAAAAAGCGATCGATAAAGACTGTACTCTAAATAGAGAAAGCTTTTAACCTGTTTTTAGCCCCAAACAAATCCACGTTTTGCTTTATGGGCAGCAAAGATTTCTCTATTG
>NZ_LR213922.1 GCF_900659865.1 Hyella patelloides LEGE 07179 | reverse complement strand
TTCTAAGCATATTATTTCCGAACCATATCGAAAACAATTATTTTGGCTGAATTTCTTAAGGATTAACTGCTTAATGTTCCTGAATTCCTAAGTATTACATTTTGACGTGCGGAAGGTGGGATTTAATACCATACCGCATCCAGGGCTATAAAGTAATCCTAACTAATTACTTATTATTGACTCGGTGACTCGGTAACTTCGATTAATTGGGTTGCTGAATTTTCACTAAAGCACTTTGTAAATTAGCAGGAAGCTTACGAATAATTTTTCCATGTTCGCGATCTACTCCCACTAAAGTTACTCTTCCCGTGACGAATAATTCTTGGTAGTCTACCGATTTAATTTCGTAATCCCAGTGAATGCGAACCCCCACTGTTTCAGTAAGGCGAGTTCTGACAATAGCTTTTGTTCCCAGACGAATAGGGCGATGGTACTTTAAAGATAAATCTACTACTGGTAAATCACAACCCAAAGTCACTAATTCAGCAAAATCAACGCCAATAGAGCGTAAACACTCTACTCTAGCAGTTTCCATCCAAGTAAGATAAGTACCATGCCACACTACTCCAGCATAATCAGTATGATGGGGTTGGGCTTTTACTGTATATTCAAACCAATGTTCTGTTTCTGCATCAAATCCTTTTTTTGTCTCAATAGCAGATGTGGGTAATTTTGGTTTGTCGGAGTTTTTTTGATTCATACAGATCGAAGTCAAGAAATACTGATAAAAGAATTATTCAGATATTTAGTATAGCTTTGCTTCGATTGACCTGTAACTAACCATATATTGATTCCTTTTGAACAATTCTTAAATATTTGGCTTCATTGATTCGGAAACGAAGTGCAAATGGTATATTTGTACGAAATTAACAGCTTAAAACCGAGATTGATTCATGGTAAATAGCGATCGCTCTTATCTAACTGCTCCCTCTGCTACTTCTTTAGTGGCTGAACCGACAGAGGAATATCATCATACAGCATCCTCTCAGCAACAGTGGGCGGAGATTTTAGTTGATGTTCCTGGGGTACAAGGCTTGTATACTTATAGTCTGCCAAAAGATTTAAGCGTACAGTTAGGAGATATAGTAAGTGTACCTTTTGGGATGCAAGTTACTGGTGGAATCGTAATTCGCCTTTTAGAAACACCACCAGCAGATTTAGATCGAGAGCGGATTCGTGATGTCGAAGATGTCATTAGTTCGGGGTTTTTTCCTGATGATTATTGGCAATTATTGCAACGAGTCGCTGAATATTATCTAACAGATTTAATGAGTGCGATTAAAGTCGCTTTACCACCAGGGTTATTAGGGCGATCGCAAAGAAGAATTCGCCTGTGTCAAAATAAACTTCCTCCTGGTGCGGAAACCTTTTGTTCTAACGTTGCAAGACAAATTTTACAGCTATTACAGCAGCAAAAAGATGGCAATTACAGTATTAACTATCTGCGCTCTCAGGTAAAAGGAGCAAGCAGAGGAATTAGAGAATTAAGCAAACGCAATTGGATCGAAAGCTATCTCGAATCACCCCGACGCATTCAAGCAAAGTTGCAAACAGCAGTGACTTTAGTTATAGAATCTTGGCTCGAAGATCTAACTCCCAGACAAACGGAAATTTTGCAAATCCTCCGTAACAATGGGGGTGAAATGTGGAAAAAAGCACTTATCAAAGAAGCACGTACCACCGCAGCAACTTTGAATAAAATCATAGCTCTTGGTTACATTACTTTTTCCGAACGAGAAATCCTCAGAAAAGAACAAGGAATCGCGCAAAAAACCGATATTCCCCAACAATTAACCCCAGATCAAGCTACAGCACTCAAGGAAATTAATAATCAAACAGGATACGCACAGCTATTACTCCACGGCGTTACAGGTTCGGGAAAAACAGAAGTTTATTTACAAGCGATCGCTACTATCTTGGAGCAAGGTAAATCTGCATTAGTTTTAGTACCTGAAATTGGTTTAACACCCCAACTAACCGATCGCTTTCGCGCTCGTTTTGGCGAACAAGTATGTGTTTATCACAGTAAACTCTCCGACGGGGAAAGATACGACACTTGGAGACAAACTATCCAAGGCGAACCCCAAATTATTATTGGTACTCGCTCCGCTATTTTTGCTCCTTTACCCAATCTAGGTTTAATTGTCTTAGATGAAGAACACGACTCTAGCTTTAAACAAAATCGCCCCATCCCTACCTATCATGCTCGTACCGTAGCTAATTGGCGAGCAGAATTAAACAATTGTCCCCTCATTTTAGGTTCTGCTACACCCTCTTTAGAGAGTTTAGTTAATTGTCGCGAGGTAGGAACCAATGGCATTCGCCCAATCGATAATCAAACAACATATTACCTATCATTACCAGAAAGAATCGGTTCGCGCCCGTTACCACCTGTAGAGATTGTAGATATGCGGGAAGAATTAAACCGAGGAAACAAATCGGTATTTAGCCTTTCCCTACAAAATGCGATCACAGACATCCAAGCTAGACAACAGCAAGCCATTCTATTTATACCCCGTAGAGGACATAGCACTTTTGTTTCTTGTCGTAGTTGTGGTTTTGTAATGGAATGTCCCCATTGTGATGTTTCCCTTTCCTATCACTACACCCATGAAGGAGCAGCCAAACTATTGCGCTGTCACTACTGCAACTATACCAGTCTACAACCCGATACTTGTCCGCAATGTTGTTCTCCTTATCTCAAGTTTTTTGGTAGCGGTACGCAAAAAGTGACCCAAGAAATTAGTAAGCTGTATCCCGATCTCAGGGTAATTCGTTTTGATAGTGACACTACCCGCAGAAAAAATGCTCATAGAGATTTAATCGCTCGTTTCATCTCCAAAGAAGCTGATATTTTAGTGGGGACACAAATGCTGACTAAAGGTTTAGATATTGCAGGAGTAACACTAGTAGGAGTAGTTTCGGCTGATGGTTTATTACATCGCTCTGATTATCGCGCAGCCGAAAGAGCCTTTCAAACCTTAACCCAGGTAGCAGGTAGAGCAGGTAGAGGAGACGAACCAGGAAAAGTAATCATTCAAACCTATTCTCCAGAACACCCCGTAATTAGAACCGTCAAACACCACGATTATGCTAGTTTTAGCACCACCGAATTAGAACAAAGACAAGCTTTAAGTTATCCGCCCTATGGTAGTTTAATTTTAATTCGACTCAGTAGCATTGAAGAATCGGAAGTCCAGAAAAATGCATCAGCGATCGCTGATGCTTGTATCGATCTACTGGATGAATCATGGTCAGTTTTAGGGCCTGCTCCTGCCAGTATCATGAAAGTAGCCCGCCGTTACCGTTGGCAAATTCTCTTAAAAAATACCGAAACTCAGACTAGCAACTTACCAGACTTAAGCAGTTTAAAAGAACATTGCTCTCAAGCTGTCAGCATGACTATCGATGTCGATCCAATTAATATTGATTAAATGATAAATACTTGGATAAAACTAAATTTGTTGGTTGAGGATAGAAAACAAAAAAAGATAAAGTATCTTAATATTTACTTCAACTACTGTAATTGATAACTGTTCACTGTTGATTGCCGAAAGGTAGCCAAATGCTAAATATAGTTGTTCCTGGCTCACTCTCCACAGCAATATTTCCTTGATGTTTATCAATAATTTTCTGACAAATATGTAATCCTAAACCACTACCTTCTCCTGTGGGTTTGGTAGTAAAAAATGGCTCAAATATTCGCTCTCTAATATTTGTGGGAATACCGCAACCTGAATCCATAATTGTTATTTGTATGCCATTACTTTCTTTTTTCGTAGTAATAGTTAGAGTTCCTCCTTGTTTCATTGCCTGAATACTGTTATGAATTAGATTTGTCCAGACTTGAATTAATTCGTCAGGATAACACCAAATCAAAGAATTATTTTGATAATTACGAATAACTTCAATATTTTGTTTTAATTGATTGTGATAAATTTGTAAAATAGTTTCTATACCATCGGTAATGCTTACTAACTGTTTTGTGTCACTTTGGTCAAAGCGAGCATAATTCTTGAGGGCAAAAACAACTTTAGAAGCTTTTTCTACTGAGGTAAGAATAGTTCGATTATTTATTACTAAGCTAGTCAAGTTATATGCTACATCTAAAATAAAATTAACTTGTGAATGCTGCAATAAACAAAAGTAATCATCAATATTCTCGTAAACTCCAAGATAAATCAAAATATCAGCAACCTGTCTCGGATTATCAATATTATATTCTTTTAGTTGCTTGGTAATTTGGCGTTTTAAAGAACGTTTTTCCTTAGAAGAAAAAAGCATTTTACTAGTAACAGTCTGCTCTATCAAATGTGAAAAAACTTCAGTTTCTTCTTCTGTTAAATATTGAGATAGTTCTGGAAAATCTGCGATCGCAGCCAAGGAAGCTTTAGTATTATTGCTAGCTGAGGCTTGAATTGCCCCCAAGGGAGTATTAATTTCATGGGCGATTCCTGCAATTAATTGACCTAATGCTGCTAGTTTTTCTTGTTGAATTAATTGTTGTTGAGTCTGCTGTAATTCTTTTAAAGTTTTTTCCAGATTAATTGTTTTTTGTTGGAGTCGATTAACATATTCTGCTTGTTGTACTGCCACAGCTAAATGATTAGCAACTTGGATCGTTAAGTCAATTTCTAGCTGATTCCAGACTCGTACTCCATTATTTTGATAGGTTGCAAATAAACCCCAAAGTATTTCATGTTGAAATATGGGAACAATTAAATAGGCTTTGGCTTGATACTTTTCTAGTGACTCAATGTAACAATCAGAAAAACCTTGGGTATAGATGTCATCAACCGCGGTAAACTGTTGTCGATTAGTATATTTTCCCCCTTGAGTTTCTTGAAGGAAAGTATCAACTTTAGTGATATCTCCTTGTTCTCCGTAAGACCAATTTCTGAGCAAACAGCGATCGCCCTTAAGATGACCACCACCTACTATTTCATTTTTATCTGATTCAATTAAAAGTGAAATCCAACCGCTAGCTACTGATTCAGCAACTACTTGACCACTCCAGTCAGAATTAAATTGATATATAATCACGCGATCGCTTTGTAAAGCTTGACGCATCTCTTGAGTAGTCACCTTAAAGATTGTATTGATATCCTGAGAACGACGGACTTTATCAATAATAGTTGCTGTAACCTTTGTTCTTTCAGCAATTATTGTTTCTAGCTGATTTGATTCTTTTTTTAACATTAAAGTAACTGGTGTAATCACTGACGATAAATAATAAGTTCTTAACTATATTTCGGATCTTTCATACTTAATATATTAGATGTTGCAGATAATATTCATTTCTTATTAAGTGGATAGCCTAAAATTCTAGTAAATTCAATTGCTTTTCTACTTGTCGCATAATTGCTTTTAAAGTACTTAAATCACCGACATTGGCAGAATTTTGACACCTTCTAATTTTCTTAAGACTCTTTTCTAATTTTTGCGCCAAATAAATCGCTTGATCTAAAGTTTTATCTGCTTGACTTTGCTCATAAAACTTGAGTGCTTGACCTCTTAAAACTTGAAGGGTGATTTCTTCTCCCAATTTTCCTATCAAAAACTCAATACGTAATAAGACTCTTTCGTGATTATAATATCTTTGTAATGCTACTTTTTGCGCCTTTTTTAATTTAGTTAATGGCAGTTTTGCCATCATTTTTATTTCTTTGATTATTTCTTCAAATAGTGCAAGAGGAACTTTATCGAGAGAAGATTGAACTATTCCATCTTGACAGCATAATATGCGACCATAATTATGATGTTGCTGTAAATAAAGTCTTCCAATTCCTTTTGAGACAATTCTCGATAATAATTCTTGCCATAATGATTCTGGAGGTAAGTTGATTAAAGATTCTAAAGGACTAGCAGAATAGTTGGCTTTGAGAGCTAAATGAATATTTTGTTCGCTTTTTTTATGAGTGCAAATAGAAGTATTATTAGTTACTTCGACATTATTAATTTGTGGTTCACTAAAAAAGATTTGTGATTGCTCCTCCTTATTAGTTATTTTTTCTTGTTTGTTATTAACAATAAAAGTTGGTCTTTCATAAAGTTCCTTAGCAGAAGGTGTTGCTTCTTGCTGTTCGGGAAGATCGATTAAAGTTGCAGAGTTATTCAAAGACGAATTACTTTTTGCTTCTTCGGGAAGATCGATTAAAGTCGCAGAGTTATTTAAAGACGAATTACTTTTTGCTTCTTCGGGAAGATCGATTAAAGTCGCAGAGTTATTTAAAGACGAATTACTTTTTGCTTCTTCGGGAAGATCGATTAAAGTTGCAGAGGTAGTAGTGAGTTTGGATGGTTGAATCGAATTATTAGAAGAAGAATTTGAGGGATTACCTTTTTTAAGATAAGCTGCCAAAACTAACTGATGAGTTTGAGCATCTATAGCTTGAGTATGAAAACTATAATCGAGAGAACTTATTAGGGGTTGAATGTGTTGAATTGTTTTTTTGTCTTTAGGGTCAACCATCCCTAAAACTAAATGGTTATCAGATAACTCTAAAGGTAATATTTGATAGTGAAGACAACATTCCAAAGAAAATACACTATCAATTAAGTTGAATACAGCTTCATAATCTGCTATCATTTTATATAAAGAATCAAATTGAGACATTATTTATACTGCAGTTTGTAGTCAATTTTTGGTCACAGATGAAACAATAAAGCTTCTTCTGACTTCGTAAAAATTTACTTTTAAAATATTAAAATTACTAAAATAAGACAAAAATTTGTCTGACCTTTAATTCTAAGTTACCCAAACTGACCCACAAGTGTAGCAATAGAACGAAGAAAAATCATTTAAGTCTCTACACAATTTAACGATTGTACCGATAATAATTGTTGTGTAATCCCAAATCCGTTTAGTAAAACCCCCAATAAATATCCAGTGTAGATACGTATCATGATACGTCTTGGAGTGGGTTTAACGGTTTCATCTATAAATTGGGTATATAATTCGGATTCGGTATAAATAGGATTTAGTATAATTTCTTATCCTCTGCGGATATTGCACAAAAAAGAAAAGAAGGAGCATCTTAGCTTATAAGAAAACCTCGCGCTCACTTCTTGACTGAAGATACAGTATTTTTAGATTACTAACGTTTGATCGATAATTGATAAAGAATGAAAGGAGGAAATGCTTCTTAACCAAAAATATTTCTAATCCTGTGTTGGTTTAATCGGTTTGAATCAAATTATCGTCTGGATTTACTAGACGAAGTAGCTTTTGTTTAATTTGCTTATCAAAGACTTCCCATTTCAGCTTGGCATAATCAGAGTTGTCGTTAAAGCTACCTAAAAAGCCTACAGGAATCTCAAAACCACCAGCCATATATCTACCACCACCGAAGAATCTTCCTTGAGCATCTTTACCAAAAGTTTCTTTGATGAATTCATCAGGATCGAGGGTTAGTTTGGTTGTTCTTAAAGAACCAATGACCAACTCAATATCTTGGTCTTCATGATGAACAATGCCATATACTACAGCAGTGTGGATATCTTCTTCTGTAACGAGGAAATCAGCAGCTTGAGGAATAGCATCACGATTTTCATAACGAAGATAACCAACACCAGAAAGAGAGAAGTTGTTTTTAATGATGCGGTTACGCAAAGCTCTTTCAATAACATCCATGACTCGACGCGATCGCGCAGACTGCAAAACAGCATTTAGTAATTGGGAGTCATAAAAACTACTGAGATAAGCAGCAGCCAAAAACTCTTCTTCCTGAGCTTGCATTAAGCGATTAGTATCAGAGCGTAAACCGTGCATTAAAGAGGTGGCACATTTCACATGAGTTTTATTGTTCCTATCGAATTCTAATAGCCCTTGTTGGATATATTGAGTCAAAATAGTAGCAGTAGCGCGGATTTGAGGACGCAAATCGACAAATTCGGCTTCTAACTCTCTCTGTTTAGTATGGTGATCCATCACCGCAATGAAAGGAATTTCTGCTGCTTCTATTATTGGATACAATTGGCTATTAGTCCCTTGACTATCAACCAATACACAGCCTTGATAAGTAGAAAGGTCTATTTTTTGCAGTGATTCTACCGTATGACGTTCTGCGGGTAGGTTTGTTAGTTTAACTAGGGCGATATTTTCCTGATGGGATAATCTACCTCCATAAACAATGTCACAGTGAATATTGTAATTTTCTGCTATTAGCTTATACGCCCACGCGCTAGAAAGTGCATCAGGATCGGGAAAGTCTTGGATTACAATAATTTGAGACTCATCTCTGTGTTTTTCTAAAACAGTTTGTAACTGTTTTGTGATGGAATTGGATATTTCTGTGTTATTTTTTGATGATAATTCTACGGAATCATCAGTTGAAGCTTTAACCAACTCTGCGGTGGTTTGAGGGTGGTTTTGATCGGAATTATTGTGAGGAAAAGTAGTTAGATTAGAAGACATTATTTTGTTGTGGTAATCAAAAAATCACCAATTTATACGGCAGAACTTATAATAGTTGAGTTATATATATATAGTTATATTTATATATAGAGTAAAAGTCTATCATGAGGCTGCATTCTCTATAGTATCTGATAGCTCAAATTCCGATCACGTATTTCTTCCATTCCTGATTGTGGTTACCCTGAGTACACTTGAGCAATTCAAAGTGTAAACTGCTATGAGGTCGTCGAGGTTTAGTCAACAAATTCATGTTAGCTTCTTTAGGGGTACGGTTGCCTTTTTTCACATTGCAACGAACACAAGCAGCTACTAGGTTTTCCCAAGTATCTCCACCACCACGGGAACGGGGTAAAACATGATCGAGGGTTAATTGATCTCTTTTGGTGTTACAGTACTGACAAGTATTGCGATCGCGCTCTAAAACGTTCCGTCTTGTTAAAGGGATTTCTTTGTATGGTACTCTAACATAGTAACGCAGACGGATTACAGTAGGAAAAGGCAAATCTGCATAAAGAACTCGATTACTGTGTTCGAGTTGTTCTGCTTTACCTTTAAGCAACAATACAATAGCCCTACGCCAACTTGTGATATTTAATGGTTCGTAGGAAGCATTCAGTACCAGAACCTTACCCATATTAATTATTCTATTATTTTATGAGAAATGGTAGCACAGACTCGTTAGAGAGTGAGGAAAAAGGATACCGAACGAGGGATAATTGATAATTGATAACGAATAATTGAGTAAATGACTATTATTAATGAACGCCAAACTAATTGGCTCAATTTCTATAACTCCTCTCTGGGTAAAAAAATTATTACAGGAGTTACTGGCTTAGGACTAACTCTTTTTGTTTTATTTCACATGATCGCTAATTTGGTACTACTTAGCGATCGCGAAGCTTATAATCAATTGGCTCATTGGCTCAATAGTTTGAGTTTTCTACTTTATGGAGTGGAATTGATTTTACTAACCGCCGTAGTTTTTCATATTGTAGTGGGAATTTCGATTCATCTGAAAGCAAAGCGATCGCGTCCTGAATCTTATAATCAGCTTGAGAGTGCTGGTATACCAAGTAAACAGTCTTTAAGCTCTCGCTCCATGACAATTACAGGCATTACTATCATCGGGTTTCTGGTGTGGCATCTCTTAAGTTTTAAGTTTGGTACTTACTATTCCACGACAATTGATGGAGTAGCCATGAGAGATTTAGGCAAATTAGTCATCGAGAAGTTTCACAACCCTGTTTATGCTTTTGGTTATTTGGGATTTATCACTTTTTTAGGTGTTCATCTGCGTCACGGAATTTGGAGTGCATGGCAATCTTTAGGAGTCTTAAATGGACGAACTAGCTCTTTAATTTACGGAGTATCTTTAATCTTAGCGGTTGTGATTACTCTGGGTTTTATCGCACTTCCTTTAACAATCTATTTTGGTGTGATTGGTTAAATGATATTGGGTTCACTTTCAATAACTGTGCGATCGTTTAATAAGCGCAAAGTATCCAAGTAAGCATCATTAACATTGAGGTAGCTGGCAAGTAGTTCATCATACTTCTGTTCTAGCTCATGCTGTTTTTGACGCTGTTCTTTCAGTTGTGCTAAAAGCTGCAAAGCAATTTCACGAGCAGAATGGGGATGTTTTGCAATATATCTTTTAATGGTTTCTTGAACGAAGTCAAGCTCAATAGTAGGATAAGCCTCTTCTGATTGATTCATCATTTTTGATCGCTCCATAGTTAAGTTAATCGATCGTTACTATCTTTTATTTGGCTGAAACCCTTCAGAGAAAATACTGAAAATTTACTGAGAAAGATCGTCAGTTATCAATTAGTGGTTAGTTGGTGTTTGTTGGTTGTCACTTATTACCTAATTACCTCCCTAATCATTCTTTTTGTTGTTTATACAATTCCTTAAACTTACGCTGTTGTACTTTATGATCGACAATTTTTTGGGGATAATTACAGCTATAACGTTCTAAATCGGTAATTTTACCTGTAACTAAACACTCAGTATCAATAGAGCGCAATTCTGGCAACCATTCACGAATATATTCTGCTTCAGGATCGAATTTTTGTGCTTGAGATGCAGGATTAAAAATTCTGAGAGGTTTGGGATCCATCCCACTAGAAGCACTCCACTGCCAACCCCCATTATTAGAAGCTAAATCTCCATCAAAGAGCTTTTGCATAAAGTATTTTTCCCCCCATTGCCAATCTATAATTAAGTCCTTGGTTAAAAAACTAGCTACGATCATGCGACAGCGATTATGCATCCACCCTGTTTCATTCAACTGTCTCATAGCTGCGTCAACAATCGGATAACCTGTTTTTCCTTCACACCAAGCCTGAAAATGAGATTGGTTATTATCCCAAGGAAATTCTTTAAATTCTTTGCGATAAGCACCCTGCTCTAATTCAGGGAAAAAATGCAAACAATGCTGATAAAATTCGCGCCAGGCTAACTCTTTTTGCCAGGTAATGATATTCTCTTTAGCTTCATCGCTGCGACAATTAGTTAAAGCCTCTGTAGTAGCTTGCCACACTGTACGAATCCCAATTGCACCAAATTTCAACGCAGCACTTAATAAAGATGTGCCATTTACCCAAGGAAAGTTTCTCTGTTCGTCATATTCATAGATTGAGCGATCGCAAAAATGCTCTAACTGCTCTTTAGCTGCTTTTTCTCCAGGTTTTAGTAAGAGAGGATTATCCCATTTAAAACCTAATAATTCTGCTGTGGGTAATTTGATAACTCCTTCTATATCAGTATCTTCTAAGCCTTGAAGAGATTCAAGATTTTTTGCGATCGCTGGTTTTGCTTGTTGATTCCAATTACGCCAAAAAGGAGTATAAACTTTGTAGGGTGCTTCTGATTGGGTAAGAACTTCTCCTGGGTAATGCAATAATTTATCCCAGAAAGTAGCAACAGTAATTTCGTTTTCTTCTAGTGCCGTTGCCACTTCGCGATCGCGTTTTTTCGAGTATGGTTCGACATCAAGATTCCAGTATACCGCTTTGGCTTTTAAAGTTTTTGCTAGTTGAGGAATTACTTTGACAGGTTTCCCTTGAACAATTAATAGCTTACTACCTAAGCTCTGATAACTTTGCTCTAACTCTGCTAAACAACCAATCATGTATTTTACTCTAGCTGGTGCTACATCATCTCGACTCAGGATATCCTTGTCAATGCAAAATAAACCTGCTATGTGAGAACTTTTTTGCCTGGCTACGCTTAAACCAATGTTATCTGAAACACGTAAATCACCACGATGCCAAAACAAAATTAAATCAGACATAAATATTGAGTAAGTATTTTTGTTCTAAAAGTAATTTATCTCAAAAATACAATTCTTCGCAATAGCAGTGCCAATAATTCTCAATCGACAATCATATCTTCATATTTTTGATTAAAAGTATTTAAAAGCCAATAAGATCGGTGTTTTTTATCTGTTGTCAACTTAAGATATAGCAATCCTAAATAGACCTAAATGATTTTGGAAAACTAATATGAGACAAAGAATCAATAACTGTGAGGTACATCGAAGTTTTCTTGACAAGTGCAATTACCCTGTTGACAAAAGACATTTAGCTACACAATTTGCACAACTTAAAATCGCGTAGCGATTAGCTTTCTTGCTATAGGCTATAAGCTATGGGCAAGACTTGCATAGTTAGGGAATTAAACCCACGATTATGCCTTATTCCACTATGCAAGAAGTGGAGGAATTAAACAAAGCTTATAGCTGGTTAAATAGGATTGCTACATCTTATTTTGTATCGAGGCGCGATTACTCGCGCCCTTAATCAAATCATGAGTTTAGCTTAAGTCTTTAACGTTTTCGGTAATTTCTGTAGCTGTTTCTGTAGTGGCTTTGGTGCCATCTTCTATTGCATCTTGAGCCGTATCGGTAGCTTCTTTTAAGATTTTTTGAGACTCATCGGGGACATTTTCCAGATTATCTTTCAGAGTGCTGGTTCTTTTAGCTACATCCTTTACTACCTCTTCTTTTTGAACTTCTTCTATTGTGTCGCCCAAGTTTTCGGTAATTTCTGTAGCTGTTTCTGTAGTGGCTTTAGTGCTATCTTCTATTGCATTGAGCCGTATCGGTAGCTTCTTTTAAGGTTTTTTGAGCCTCATCGGGGACATTTTCCAGATTGTTTTTCAGAGTGCTGGTTCTTTGTTTTACATCTTGTACTACATCTTCTTTTTGCGCTTCTTCTATTTTATCGTCCAAGTTTTTTTGAATTTCTGTAGCTGTTTCTGTAGTGGCTTCAGTGCCATCTTCTATTGCATCTTGAGCCGTATCGGTAGCTTCTTTTAAGGTTTTTTGAGCCTCATTGGAGACATTTTCCAGATTGTTTTTCAGAGTACTGGTTCTTTTTTTGACATCCTGTACCGCATCTTCTTTTTGATCTTCAATAGCTTGGGGTATCTCTTTCTGAGCTTCTTCTATTTTATTACCAGCACGGTCAATAATGCTTTCGACCGAGTCACCTAAATTATCTTTTTGACGGCTTTTAGCTGTATCAACCAATGTTTTTGCTTTAGCCTTAGTTTCTGCATCATATCTGGTGTCGTCATTATAGCCATTCATACCGCCTTCAAGAGACCGATCGGCATCATCATTGTAAGTATCAGGCATTGTTTTGTTAGCTGTATCAGTATCAGTATCGGCTTTACCTTCAGTTTGAGTTACATTACCGTTACTACAGGCTGTACTGATGACTAATAAAAACCCTGCTAAGAATACGGTGAAGACTTGCTTCAGTTTCAGAGATTTTATAATTTGAACGAGCTTCTTCATTGTTTACTCTTGATTGTTACATTTCTTATGTAGCACATAAAAAAACAAAGAGTTGATAGTTTTATCAAAAGTACAATGATCTCAATAGATTAATAGTTATTTAAATAGGTTAATAGTTACAGAAAAGGCAATACCGAACCAATTAATTGATTGTTTGTCTTCTTTAATATCTAGTTACAAAAAAAACGATCCCTCATCCTAATTTCTTATTAGCAACTAAATTCAATCGGTTTATTGACATATATTTATTGTCTTAAAAGAAAAAATATAACTTTTGCCCCACACAAAACTTTATATTGTTTTAAGATTTTTATATGGCAAGTTAGCTCTTGCAACTAACTCCTAAAGCAGTAACCCTCTCTTGAAAAAAACAGCTTGGTGTCAATAGTCTACCCCAATAAACAATAATGGATAAAAACTTACCGACTAGCGGGCAACTAGAAAGAAATCTTTCTCAAGATAGACAAAAACTGTATCGCCAAAAACTAAAACATTTTCCAAGGAAAGTAACCTGCCAGCCTTTTGGCAACCAACTGGCAATTTTGATCGAAGATGCACTAACGTTAATAAATCGATCCCTTAGTGAGAAGCGACCCAACAAGGCACATACAAGCTGAGGTCAGTTCTAGCGAGATCGACTCAGTAGATACGTCTCAGCTTACTATTTAACTTTATCGCCCTTAAATTTGCGTTACATTTATCTAAAGATAGATTGCGTAAAAAATAATAAAAACAGGTTTTATTCATGGTAACTTATTCCAAGTATTGATTACTCTGCTGATAATTTAATTCATCATGAATCTGACTCATGATAAAAGTTTAAAAACTTTTGTTCGCTTTAATTTAATCGATCGAATAGATTCTAATAATTGAGGTTATTGAGAGAAATAAAACATGAAATTTGATTTTGCTTATACCAGACTATATGTCAATGACTACAACACTTGTTTGCAGTTTTATCGAGATATTTTAGGACTAAAAGCCACTTTTGTTTCTCAAATTGATCGCTATGCCGAACTAACAAGCGGTAAAACAAAACTAACTATAATGTGTCGTACTATACTCAAAGAATATTTTGGCAATCAAACTCTTGTTTCATTTGGAACGAAAGATGATGCGATAGCAGTAAGTTTAGGCGTTAAAAATATAGATGAAGCCTGTAAATATTTAGAAGGAAAAGAAGTCGAAATCGTATCTCAACCCTGGAACTTTAAAAACTGGGGAATTAAATTAGCATTGGTACGCGATCCTGAAGGTAATTTAATCGAACTGATTCAAGAGTCTCAAATGGTGGGTGCAGAATAAACAGTACTCCGCCTTTAGAGGACGGACGAGGATTACAAGCTGAGGATACTGGGTTTGAGGAAGCCTCAAACCTATAAGTTGTCCATCTAGAGAAAGCCTACAGAAACAGCAATGCCCAGCTTATGTTTACTTCCTAAAATTTACATGGTGCTTAGATTTGAATTCTGTACTTTTAGCCCCCTCAAGCAGATAGTTGTCCACCTGTAACGTCATAGAGTGCGCCTGTGACAAAGCTGCTATCAGAGGAAGCCATAAACATTAAACTTCCCTTGGAAACCTCGCGCATTCGCGGACTTACCGAACGCGCACCAAGCAGCTTCTACCTCCCACTGGTTCAACTAATCCATAAAGATAATAGTAGTTACAATGTGATTGTAAAATCTGTTCTGGCTTTACTCTTTTCAAAATAATTTAGCGATCGCTTTTTCTGATAGACTAGTTTAAAAGCGATCGCAAAAGCAATTAATTTGAGGAATTTAAAGAATAAAAATACTAGCTTAAATCTACTTTTTTAGTTTTAGCTTGATAATAATTTCTTCTGCGCTTTAACCCAAAACCAGCACCTACGAGTAAAATACCGAGAGTGGGCGAAAATTCAAAAGGAACAGCAGTCACATCAATCACATCACCATTCGCTAAAACATGGGAATTAAAGCTAAATTGATCGGCATTAGTGGATGATGCTTGATAACCAATGGTTGCGCCAGCACCAAAGTCAAAAGAGGCGTTTCCAAAATCAATATCGCTATAGGCAAAACGAGCCAAAGTTGAGGCAGTCTCAAATAATTGTACTTGAAAAGTAATTTCTCCATCAATACCACTATCGTGGCGATGAATACTATCCCATTGAACAATTAAAGTATTAATTCCACATTTTTATGGATAGTAAAAATCAAAAGTAGGACGAGGTAAACCCCACCTTAAAATTTACCTATTGTATTTTGTCTTTTAATTGGTATAAGTAACCTTCAGTTGCCTGAATTTAATAGTACTATTGTTTTTAAGCAAGGGTGAAAACCAGATCGAATACTTAACCAAGAATATACTTACAGATTTCTACTGAAGTGAAATCAAAGTTATCAAATCAAGATACAACATCAAATATTTTGTACTTCTTAACTAGCTTTCTTGCGAGTGTAATCGATAATTACAGGAATTGATAAAGCAATAACAGCAATTACCAAAGCAGCAACTCCTGCTTGAGCTACCCAGCTAACAATCTGTTGTAAAGAAACAATGCGTCCTAAAAAGAAAGATAAACTGACAATCACGGTTGCCCAAACTGTTGCACCACCGATATTGTATAGTAGAAACTTTTTGTAAGGCATTTGGGTAATTCCCGCGAGAGGGCCAGCGAAAATCCGCAATAAAGTGATGAAGCGACCAAAAAAAACCGCCTTTGCTGCATTCTGGGCATATTTTTCTTTAGCAATGTTTAGTTTTTCTTCTTCTAGGCGAAAAATGCGTCCTACTCTAAGCAAAAACTGCCAACCACCTGTTTTGCCAACCCAGTAGCCAAAACTGTCTCCTAAAACAGCACCAGCGATGGCAGAGCCTAAAACACCCCAGTAGCCTAGTTCTCCACTCCCTGCTAAGAAACCGCCCACAATTGTAATAGTTTCTCCTGGCAGGGGAATACCTGTGTTTTCAATGGCAATCCCCAAAAATATCGCCCAATAACCGTATTGGCGAGCAAGTTCTTGGGCATTTTCTAAAGACAGCAACTCGACAGTCATTAAAGATCATTACAAAAGTTTACCTTCTTCCACATCTTGACGCGAACTAGGCTGAAGTGTCAACTAAGCTTTTGAAGTTGTGATGTCAGCGATACAAATACGATGAATCGGGAAAACAATAATTGGTCGATTACAAACATAGTAGTTTCAAATAGAAACTACGGCGTTGGTGAATCAAGGTATGATTTTTAAATTTTCATACTGTACTCTTCTTAAAAAAGCCCTAAAGGATTCCCTTCGGTCACGCACGCCCCGTTCGAGGAAACCTCGAACATAGGGACGGAGCAAGAAGCTTAGAGCTTAGAGCTTTGAAGCTCCAAGCTACGAACAGAAACATTGAGCAAGGAAGCCCGTCGCCCTAAAGGATACACCTTCGGATAAGGTTTCCTCGACATGGGCAAGTCTTGCTTTTGTACGTCATACATCAAATTACCAACGCCG
>NZ_LR213921.1 GCF_900659865.1 Hyella patelloides LEGE 07179 | reverse complement strand
TCCCCTAATACATTCACCTCAATAGTTTTGGTGGTTTCTCCAGGATTGAATGTTAGAGTGCCACTGGTAGCTAGATAATCCTCACCCTCAATAGCAGTGCCATCAGAGGTTTCAAAATCCACTGTAATTGCTTTACCACTGGGATTCGATAAACTAACAGTAAAGCGAGCATTGGTCGTTCCCCCATCGGTTTCGGTAACTGTAACATCATTAATGGTGACTTCGGGGGGATTGTCATTGTCTACAATCGTGGACGTACCTGGATTGACCTCAATAGTCGCCTTGCTGGGATTGCTAAGATTGACGGTAAAAGTTTCTGCCAACTCGTCCAAATCATCCTGCAATAGAGGCACGATAATGGTTTTAACCGTATCTCCAGGATTAAATGTTACTGTGCCACTAACGGCAATATAGTCTGCTCCTGCAACGGCAGTGCCATCTACTGTGCCATAATCTACGGTAATAGTTTGTCCGCTAGGAGTATCCAGGGAAACGGTAAAAGTAGCCACCGCACTACTATCTTCTACTTCAGAAACCGTAGGGCTATCAATACTGATTTTTGATGCGACATCGTTATCGATAATCGTTCCCGTCGCCATACTGGTAGCTATTTCTGCATTACTGGGATTGCTCAACTCCAGTACAAATGCTTCTTCTATTTCATCTAGGGTATCCCCCAGAATAGGAACGGCAATCGTTTTACTGGTTTCTCCAGGGGCAAAAGTAAGAGTGCCATTGACCGCTCCATAATCAACTCCTGCCGTAGCAGTACCCTCTACTGTGGCGTAATCGACACTTATGGGTAAGCTGCTTGAACCTGCTAGGGTTACTGTAAAGATAGCTGCGGTCGTTCCTGCATCGCCTTCGGTTACGGTCACCCCCTCCACTGCTACCGTGGGAATGGCTTCATTATCGGTAATGGTTGCCACTCCTTGACTGGCTGCTACAGTGGCATTGCTGGGGTTGTGTAATTCCACCACAAAACTCTCTGTCAGTTCGTAGAGATTGTCTTCTAATAGGGGTACTGTAATAGTCTTTTCAGTCTCAGAGGGCTCAAAAGTGAGAACGCCACTAACTCCCTGATAATCTGTCCCCTCTTGTGCCGTAACGTTTGCCGTGTTGTATTCTACGGTAACGGGCAAACTACTGGGTGTAGATAAACTAACGTTAAAAGTGGCTTCGCTGTCTCCTTCATTAACGCTTGCCGTATCGATGGTTATTTCAGGCGCGCTATCATCATCGATGATATTAACTACCCCTTCACCATCTGCAATGACCCCCCTACTGGGATTGCTCAACGCCACTGTCAGGAATTCATTACTTTCAGAGATAGCATCTCCAATCACAGCGAATTCAATGGTTTTTGAGATTTCTCCAGGGTCGAAAGTTAAAGTACCACTGGTTGCTTGATAATCCTCACCTGCTGTAGCCGTACCATCGATGGTGGCAAAATCCACAGTCACCGCATCAAAACTGGGACTGGACAAACTCACCGTTAAAGTAGCAAGAGAGTTATTATCATTACCTTCGCTGACCGTTACCGAATCGATACTCAAAGAAGAATCGCTTTCAGAGATCACATTAGTGCGACCGTTAAAGGTAATATCTTTTACTGCACCCAGATAGCCGATAAAAGTAGCATCTCGATTTACCTTGAGGTTTTTACCCGCTAAAAATTGTCCTTTGGCTTCAATCCTGTTATTAAAGTTTAAATTCTTAGAAGATATAGCTGTAATTCTCGATTCTGTGCCAATAGTTCTTGTTTCTTGATTAAAAACCAAATCACCGTTGCCACTGGCGAGAACATTATCTCCCACGAAATTGGCTTGACCATTGAGTCGTAGATTTTTGGCAGCTAAGAAAGTAGAATTGGTGGCTGTAAATCTGCCTAAATTGATATTGCCATTTTCCGCAATTAGTAGGACATTATCCAGTTGAGGACTTTCACCATAGAAGTTAATATGACCCCGCTCGACGGTAATAACGTAGTTGCTTAACTCTACATTCCTGGGAATATTAATTCCTCCTTTGGTAATCCTGACCACCGTAGGATTATCCGCAGTGCCTGGTGCGGGAAAATTATCCTGCCATCTTTGGTTGTTACTGATTTGACTTCTGTTAAGAACTATTTCCGTTGAATCTGATGGCTTGTAGCGGTTTAACTGCTCCTGGGAGATCGTGTCGTAATCGGGAAGCTCCACAGTTTGAGACTCTACTATTTGAGGCGGTAGTAGATTACTATAGTCATCCGCAATCTTGTTGGCACGAGCTATTCGATAGTCAATTGAAACCGCTACGGCATTCTCGACCAACACCAAACGGTTATTTTCATCGCGCACCAGATTACCAGCATTATCTAACTGTACTGGTAAAACCGCTCTGGAACTATTGATGCGAAAACCCTCTCCTCCATAAATCAGAGCATCATCTGTCGGGTTGCTGGTTTCCCCGTCAAAATCACTAGGGCTGTTGATGGTAACTCGACCTTCTGCCACTACAGCAAAGTCAGTGGTCTGAAAGGGATTGAGAGTAGTTGGGGTGCTATCAGTGGCGGTATAAAGATCGCTGCTGCCTGTAAAGGAATCTCTTCGGACTCCACCATTACCGTAATCGACCACAGGATTCTGGAAGAAGAGATTGCTAAAATCTCGTTCTTCTCGCTCTTTTTGCTGCTCCTTCAACTGTTCGATGGGAGATAATTCTTCTAACTCTCGATTAAACGGGTCGGTAAAAGCAGATTCAGTATTCGTAATCCCCAAAGAAGTGTCTACCGTTTCTAATAGAGGAATTAGAGTCGGTTTCAAAACATCTTCTAAGAGATTTTCATTCCCAAATAAGTTATCGGAATTATGCATCTTAATTATCAAACAGCGTGAGAGTAATTAAACGTAATTAAATAAGCAGCCAACGAGAGATAAAACTCGAAGATTTGCTAGAAAAAATAGTTTTAAGGTCGTTCAGTCAGGTTTTATCGAGCCGATATCGATGAATATCTGCTCGATAATTAGAGGGCTATCGCCAGATTGCTCTTATTTTTCATAAAAGCAATAAACAACTGTAAGACTTACAATTAAGTCTCGAACATTGACGAGCAATTTACAGATAACCAGTCAAATAAATATCAATTAAATTACTTAAATAAATCTTGATTAAGCAAAATAATCTCGTAAAAATGTCAGCTTAAATTAAGCTTTACCGTAACAAAAATAACATTTACTTATTGAAGCGGGTATTGACAGATTTACTGTCTTTTTATCGTGTACTAATTAATATTAGAGCTATTTAAGAGTAATTTTACTTAAGTATGAGTAACCATACCTAACGGAAGAGAAAGAAGACTAAATTAGCTTTATAGAGTATGATTTTGACTGATATGAAGAGCTAGGGATTGCTGGGTTTTATCTGGTGTCTCTAGTTTTTAAACAGTCGCTAAAATTATTTTCCTTTGATAAGAAGGTAGCAATCTAGAGGGATTAAATACTTTTCGGTAACACCTAAATAAAAAACGATAACTACACTCAACTTAATATTATTTAACTTGAGATTTATATTTATTTACACCTGTTAAACATTAACAATTGCCCTGCTTATCAGGATTTCCCCTCATGACATTAGGGCTAGTTTACTTGAAGATCGAGAGCATAATCCATATTTGCTCTTCTTCATTAACCATGTATTTTCATAAAAGCTCTCAAAATGATGTCGGTCGTTTTCCCAAGCAACTCATGATAGCAGTGTTCGCTACAGTGCTTGGGATTGGAACACCTCTAATTGATTCGGCTTGCGCTCAACAATCCTCAAGTAACATTCCCACTTTTAGCTCGACTCTCACTGTGGCAGAAGCTTATGCAGCTATTCCCCACGACCGCACGGAATATCAGTTTCAACAGTCGCACATGGGACGTGCAGAACAGAATTATTTTTCAGTGATGTTCCCCCTAATAGATCTCGCAGTTGTACTGCGGATAGAGTCAGTTCAAAAATTATATTATCGTCAAGGAGCAATCGATAAGCAGCTACGAGACTATCAGCGTTTGATTGACTACTGGGAAGGAGTTACACCTCCTGAATCATTGCAGTCCTATCATGCCCATATGTTACAAGCATTGAAGGTACAAAAAGCATTTTTCCTCGATTGGGAAGCGGGTCGGTTTTCGGGGGATTACCATCAGTTGCCCCAACAGCAGAAAGTGCGTTCCTCATCGCATCACCTCCAAGCTGCTTATGGAATTTTAATGCGAACCTTTAACAGCAGAAAGTAATCATAATAAAAAGGCATTTTTTGATTATCATTGCGCTCTAGACTTTATCTAGGTGTAAATCTAGGGTGGCTGCTCTAGACTCAACTCCTAAACTACAAACTTAATCCTCTATCTCGTTTTTGCTCCTGTTGAGGCTGCCTAAGAATTTCCTGATTTCGGCTCGACTTTGACCAATTAAACCGATTCACCAGTTCAGAATTCCAATCAACAGCTTTTGGTATTTTACGCACAGCATTGGGTAACTGTGACATCACTTTTTTTGCCATTAAATTACCAGCTTTATCGTTATCATAAGCCACCACCACATCCTGGTACTGCCGTAAAAATTCATGGGGAATAGAACCCGCACCATCGGTAGAAATGTATATTGTCCGACGACTATCATTACGGTCTAAAACTGCAAAAGAGAGAGCATCAATAGGAGACTCTACTAACACTACTCTTTTTATAGGGTCGCTCGATTGTCCCCCCTGGGTCAAATAAAACCAGCCTTCACTTCGCTTCGTTCCTTTAGCCAATCCTTTAAAAGTATTGTCATCTCCTGCCGTCCCTCTTAATGTCGCACCTGTTATTTTGTTTTCGTTTAAATTGGCTGGTGAAGGTTGACGCGGAGATGGGGAGACGCGGGGACGCGGGGAATTTTGTGTCATGTTATTTGAATAAATCGAGCGACGAATAAACACTGCATTTTGTTTGCTATCAGCATAAATTAACCCCTGCTCGTGGAGACTATCAACCAAACCACTAGGTAACTTTCGAGTGCGAGTTAAATACTTTTTTACTCCCTGCCATAAACTCTCTTCTGGTACTGGGGGAGTAAATTCAAGTACTGGTTTTTCTTGAATAATTTCTCTGGCTTTATAACTAACTGCATCAATAGTCGCTCCCTCCCCAAAACGGTCATTTAGCCAAGTTACTGCTTGCTTAAAATTACACTCTGATATGTGCATTACTAAGTCTGATATGTGCATTACTAAGTCGATTGCCCCACCTCCTCCAGAAAGTGCTTTCCAGTCATAAAACTTACTGCCAGTGATGTTAATAATATGACCTTCGGAATGCCATTTATGTTTATCAAAAGGGTCGGGGTCTAAACCCAGTTCGTAAGCTACTTTTTCTAAGGGAAAATCTCTTACTTTCTTAGCAAGCTCCGTATACTTAGTTTTCCAGTTTTCTAGTTCCTTATTTTGTTGATGTATTTGAGTTTCTAAATCTCTAAGACGCTGTTGTAAAACTTCCTTATCTCTAGCTAAGGATTGAGCAGTAATTTTAAGAACTTTCGTTTCTTTAATTGCTCTTTGTCTGTCTGCTAGTTGATGTTGAATCGTTTCCTTATCCAGAGTCAAATCTGGTTTTTTATTTACCGCAGCATAATATTGTTTGACCGAAGTATGTTTGGCTCTGCTGCCTTTAATTCCTCTTGACAATCCCAAAGGAGCGAGAGCTTCGGCGTAACTATCTTGAAACTTGCTTAGTTTTTCCCGACCGCCAAATAAACCCCGACAGTTAAGTTTTCCCCTCTCATCTAGAGGAACTAGATAAGCATGAATGTGGGGTGTAGCTTCATCCTTATGTAACTCCGCTCTAATGATGCGGTCGCCATATTGGTTATCGAGCCATTGATGGACTGCTTCTTTAAAATCTTCTAAACGCTGTGGTTGATAGTATCCCGCCTTACTCGGTTCATCGGGTCGGAAATATTCGGGACTGGCAGTTAAAAGCATCTCCACGCATAACACCGCATTCTTACGAATTGTCTGATCTCCTATGCGTTGTCTGACTAAAGTTTCCAGATTGGGGCTATCCTTGGTTTCTGGTTGACCTACTATACGAATGTTGTTAATTTCTGGGTCGGCGTTTGGAACTTCACGGACTCTTTTGGTATGCTGTTCATTTGAGGCAATATTTCCGCTTTTGAGTTTGGAGATTCTAGCAATAGCATGAGGCATCTTTCTTTTCCCAGTAGTTCTTTTTCTGTTGGGTAGTGCTTTATAAGTAAGTGATTAGAACAAAAATCTCTGCCTTTCTATGTCTCCCCTCTCCGCGTCTCACTGTCTCCGTGTCAACTAAAACAGTTCCATCAAAACCCCTCACCAATTAATCTGGGGATTCCAAAGGGGTGTCCCCTTTGGCTCACTCACAATTTTAGCGCAGCGATGCCCCAAGGCAAAAATTGTGTAGTGAGTACCATCATTTTACACCTCCTCCCTTCAATTTCTAACAGAACTACTGGGAAAAAGAAGACAGATTTCCGTTTGGTTAAGAATGAATAAGTTAAGTTGATTATTTTAACAACTTTGGGGAGTCATGATTGGGCGAGCTAGCATGAAACTATTGCAGCTTATACATTTTTTCTTGGTTAAGGCAAGATAGCTAATGGTCAAGACCAAACCCAATCAAAAGATTCATGTCGATAAACTGAAAACTACTCTAGATAAGTTGGGTCAGTTAAAGGAGAAACCTAAATCGGAACTGACTTTACGAGAAAGTATTTATTTCTTGAGAGATAAGCTTAAGAGTGCTTTGAAGAAGGGCTATAGTTATCAGGATTTGTCGTCGATTTTAGAAGAACAGGAAATCCTGATTTCGGCTTCAACTCTCAAACAGTATTTGATGGATATTAATAAAGAATCTGAGTCTCGAAGAAAAAAATAGTAGGTCGGTAAGAGTCATGAAAAATAATTATACAAAATCAGTTTAATAATCTAGTTAGCTCCTTCATCTGAGAACTAAAAAATCCCAATCTATCTAGGGTTAGCTCGGATAAAGATTTATCAAAAGATGCCAACTTATTTGAGGAAGAATTAGAAAGAGATTCTACAGATGATACTGTATCCTCTTCTGAAATAGATTCATCTCAAGATAGTAGTAAAAAAGATAAGAGTACTTCTCAATCAAGAACGAGAAAGTCAACCAAGGCTAAACCAAAAGAATTATCAAATTCAAATCGAGATTTATCATCTGATTTTAATCAATACTAACAATACTCAATCAAGATACGGGAGGTGAAAACTTTGGCAACGATTCATTTGATCGATGGTGAGAAGGGTGGGGTGGGTAAATCTTTTGTGGCTCGCACGATGATTCAGTATGGATTAGATCGTTCCTTTCCTTTTGTGGCGGTAGAAACAGATCGCTCTAATCCCGATGTGGCGGGGGTATATGAGGATATCTGTCAGTATGCTGTTTTTACTGAAGATGAGAAACAGGCTGATAAGGCTGACCGTATCTTTGAGATGGGAATGGAAAAAAATGTAATTGTTTCTCTTCCTTCTCAAGTTCATCGCGCTATGAAGAGTTGGATTGAGAAGAATCAGTTACTCACTCTGGGTCAGGAATATGGGGTGAGTTTTTGTAAGTGGTTTGTCTGCAATGGTGAGTATGACAGTATCAGGTTGTTTCTGGCTTCAGTAGATTGCTACGAGAAGAGAATGACTCATATTTTGGTGCGAAATTTGGGTCTTTGTGATGAGTGGTCGCCGATTGATGAGGATGAATCGGTACAGGAGTTAATTAAGAAGTATCGGGTGAAGGTTATAGATTTTCCCAAGCTCGGTTATAAGGAGAGATATTTAATCAATCAACACCGATTGCAGTTTGATGAAGCGAGAGAGTATCGAGATTTTGGGGTCTTGGGAAGACAACGGGTGGTTAATTTCTTGAAGTGTGCTTACAGTGCTTTTGACAGTACTGGGATGTGGCAGGATGAATCAATCGAGCCAGAAATCAAATCAAAAACCGCATCAACGACAGGTACATCTGATAGCGCACCAAAAAAGGTCAAAGCGAGAAGAACTAAAAACCAGGGCGTATAGGTAAAAGAAAAACACACTTCGCGTTCTCTCGGTATACAAACCTATATGAAGAAAGAAGCAGAAAATAATCAAACTTTTAACCTAGGTACAAAATATGAATTAAGGATTTCGTATGACTACACTAAATGGAAAAACCAAAGCGGTTTTAGATACTTGTTTATCTTCGGAATCTCCTGAAGTGAAGGCTAAGGTTTATGAGATTATCAATGTCAGTGGTCTGGATGCCAATGACCCGATGTTTTTAATCTTGGCTCTGACGGGACAGATGCGGGTGTTTTTAGAAGCTGCACCAGTGGAGTTATCTAAGTTGTTAGCTGAATGGAAGCAGAAGAGTGCTGATAGTTTAGAGGAAATAACGGCTGCTATTTTACGAGTTAAAGAAACCCAACAACAACAGGCTCAGACCTTTGCTAAAAATATAGAGCAGGTTAGCAATCAGTGTGTTGAAGATATTAAAGAAGCAGGTATGGCTGCTACATCTGCTATAGCATCCGCTAATAGTGAGACTCTAGCGAGCGCAAAGTTAGCAAGTCATGAAACATCTCATCTTTTAGAAGAGATTGTTGAACTCCGCGCTGGTGTCGAAGCTGATAGAAAAAAGAATGAGGCATTTTTAAAGGCTTTATGTGGCGAAACTGGACAAAATATTAAAGAACTAAAACAGGTAGTTAGAGAAATTAATCATTCTGGAGCAACTATTAAAAAAATTCAACAAGATACGGTTTGGATGAAGTTAGCTGATTGGTTTTCTCCTTTATGGGCTTTGGCTGTGGTGGGGGTAATTGGTTTCGGTGTGGGTTGGCGAATGAACTATCTTAAGTACAATGGAACTGTTGAAGTTTTAGGGCGCGAAATTATGAGTTGGAATATAGACCGCCTTATCAAATGTCGCGAGGATAATAACCCCAAATGCACCTTCTGGATTGTTCCCCCTGAGCAAAGAGAGTAAATTTGTTTGGGTAAAATAATCAGGAAATAGATGCCAACAGCACAACAAGCAATCAAAGCAGCAATTCTTTGTCAGTACATCACAAGAAGTTTGTTACCTATCACGATATTTAGATACTATCGAGTAGCTAAAATTATATATATTGAAGCTGGCTACAACCAAGAAATTACTATTAGAATCCACGAGAATGGAGAGTTTATTTATGTCTAAATCATTTAAGGAAATGACCAACAAAGAACTAAGACAATATATGAACGATCATTTTGATGATGAAACGGGTGAATTAGCCTTTATGGAATATAGTTCTCGTCTCGACTGGAAGAAAGTGCCAGCAAATGCTACCCCAGAAGAGGAAAAACAAATTATTGAAGATTTAATCGCTCAAAGAACCCAAAAATAATTAATAAGAGGGAGATTTTATTTATGTCTAAACCTCTTGAAGAAAAGACCATAAAATAATCATTTAACTATAATAATTCAATTCCTCTTTCTTCTAAATAACGGCGTTCTGCTTCTGCATCTTGCTTTAGCACGTCTTGATTAGCTTGACAGTAAGCTATTGCTTCAGCGACCTCATCCAAAGACAAATCCCAATTATAAGCTGCTTCAGATAGGGTCATTTCTTCTACCTGCATCGTACTCCAAACCGTAAAGGGTCTAAGTCTTCTTCCTTTAAAGTGAAGCTGTTTGCGCCATGATGAGGAACGTTGTTCTAAGTATTGCCATTGCGTCTTTGAGGCGTTAGTAGTCATTCCCTTTTTAGTGCAGATAAGAAATTGAGAGGCAGATTACGAAAGTAAGAATAGGGAAAAATAAGTTTTTTTTAACTCGCATTTTCAGTTTGCAAACTGGCTAAATACCGATCAATAGCCTCTCGGATCACATCTGGTACGGTACATTTATTCTCGCTAGCCAGATTTTTGAGTTGATGCTTCATGTTTGGGTGCATCAACACCTTAACCTGTTCCGATAGTGGCTCGTCTCTACCGTAATCAAATCGATATTTAGTTCCAAAATCTGGATTCCCGCCTGGTCTTCCCATCTTACATATCTAACTTAATAGTTCTAATTATAGCTTAGTACCACATTAATAAATGTAAATTAAGGTTGCATATCAGTGAAGTACCTCGCTAATATAACATCTTATGCAGAAGTAGTAGCGACCGCTCAAAGGCGACCAACCAAAGCGATCGCTTTTAGAAATTTCACATTTAGAATGTTATGACTCAATATTACCAGCTAACACTCAAAGATGCATTAACTCAATACCAAGCAGGATTTCTTAGTTCTGCTGGACTGTTATTCAACTATTTCAAAATTAAATTTGCTCCTGGTTGGAAGATATACATTAACCAGCAAGCAATCTGCGACGAACTATGTTTAAGCTCATATCAGTTTTATCGCGGTCTGAAACTAATCAAGCAACACTTTCCCAATTTAAAACTCCATCGAACTACTGCTCTAGTGGGTGAGTTTGAAGAGCCAAATACTTCATCTGATGAAAAAAATCCAGTAAATGAACCAGTTGTAGAAACTACAAATCCAGTCGCGCCAACTGCAACTCCAGTTGTAGAAACTACAAATCCAGTCGCGCCAACTGCAACTCCAGTTGTAGAAACTGCAACTGGAGCACCTCCTAAACCACGTCAAACTACTGTACAGAGCGATTCACCAGATTCTTCTTCAAATTCTTATTCAAATTTCATTTCATCTCTTTCTCAAAGCCAGAGAGAGAAATTTTTAGCTTTTTGCACCTCTCAAGCTAACCAATTACCCAAGCCCCCTATATTAATCAAAAGATGGATTCAACACAATTGGTCGGAGTTACGCAGTTTATGGTGTAAAAAGTTCCCCGATGTAGTATATGAGAATGGTAATATATCACATGATGATTGGCAGAATCACCCCCGATTTAACAAATGGAAACGCCGATTAGAGTGTCAGTATGATGCCCCCTATTTCATCACTTTGCTCAAAAATGGTGGTACTGAGGAAGAAAGAAGGGCTTTTGCTCGTTGGGCAATTGATAACGAGATTGTCAAAGTTCCAGAGGGGGTAACAATTGAAAAACTTTAAAAAGTTACAACCCCTGACTCTGCGTCGCGAATGCGAACCTAATTATGAAAAACAAATCTGGCAGCCCAATTGGTGTTGTTTCTGCTGCCACGATACGGGTTTTGTATTGGACAGATTAGCAGCTTATGTAATTGAAGGTTACGTAGGGGGTCAACATAAAATAGTTGAATGCCGAGCTACAAGATGTCAAGCCGAGATTGGGGAGACATTAAGAGCTAGTGGCAGTTTAGATCGACGTTTAACCCCAGAGATTTGCGACCATCTGGACTGTATGGAACGGGAAGAATGGGCGCGGACTGCGGAAAAACAGCATGAATTAAGAAAGAGGGCAAATGGACTGGTTGATGAGTTGGCTCAGAGGAAAAGTATTAGGTTGCGTCGGCGAACTCCTACTGAGGAGATGGAGGTGAGAAGAAAGCATGAGGAGGTGATTAATCAGTAGCTTGACCCCTATCAATAAAAAATAACTGGCGTTGGCAAATATTGGCAAAGAATGTCAAACTTCAAAGATGAGGATAATTTAATTTCAAAAAGACATGACGACACTCAACATTTCCCTTCCCGAATCAATGCGGGAATTTATCGACCAACAAATCGATAGTGGTGGTTACAGTACCGCTAGCGAATATATCCGTCATTTAATTCGTATTGACCAAGAAAAAGCCGAAAAAAAACAAATTGAAAAACTCTTACTAGAAGGCTTGAACAGTGGCGAACCCGTGGAAATAACCGATGATTGGTGGTCGCAAAAACGGACAGAATTAATGGAACGGTTAAATCAGTCCCAATCATGACCAGACGGATTCTAATTACATCACTAGCCAGTCAGGATATAGATCGATTGTTCGAGTATATTGCTCGAAATAATAACGAAGCTGCTCTACGTTTTTTTGATGCTACCAGACTTGCCCATTGCTAATTTAGCAGCAAGTCCAGGTAAGGGCAGTCTGTTTGAGATTGATAATCCTCGGTTAGTCGGATTGCGTAAATGGGCGGTAAAAGGCTTTGCCAAATATTTGATATTTTACTTAACGGATGAAGAACTACTAACTGTAATTAGGATTATTCACGCCAGTCGCGATTTACCAAATATTTTGGCAAAAGAATAAAGGAAGTAATGCCGTTTTTTGTGATCTGGCGTAAAGTTAAATCTAGAATCAGAGCCTAATCGTCTTCTTTAATATAAACAAATCTTATTTATTAAGCATTTATACTCACTTATCTTGCCAAACAAAGATAAGTTTTGCTTAATCGCTGCTTGTCTCTTACGAGAGGATCGGGGTTTGTTATCCTTCGACTGTATAATAGTAGTGTTCTACTCTTAACAGCCTTTTTTGAGTCTAATGAAGGAATTAGTAGAGGAGTGGTTGGCTCTGCATCACGGATATACGCGCCAGAGCTATGAAAATACGATCAATCAGTTTGGTTCGGCTGTCAAGCTCCCTCTAGCTAGAATTAAGTCCCAGCACGTCCGAAATTGGTTAGATAGTTTAGATTGTGCTGACACTACGAAGCAAAAGCATTTAGCTATTTTGAAGGCTTTTTTTAATTACGTGGTGACATTGGATGGTGCGCCAATCAAATCTAGTCCTCTTCCGCGACAGTTTAAGGTAGCCGTTCCCAAAGAAACTCTAGTCGAACGCATTCTTACTGTTGAGGAAGTAAAAGCTTTGATTGAGAATGAAAAAGACAGAAGGAATCATCTAATCTTAAAAACTCTTTATCAGACTGGAGTAAGGGTGAGTGAATTATGTGGACTCTCGTGGAAAGATATTACCCCTAGACCCGAAATCAAGACGGTTCAGCTTACGGTATATGGTAAAAGGGGTAAGACTCGTTATATCACCCTTAAACCTGAGTTAGCTATTGAATTAGAAAAGTTTAGAGAGTCCGCATTGGGGACTGCACCGATCTTTACCAGTGAAAAAGGTAATGCTTTAGCCCCTGCCCACATACACAGGATTGTGAAACGGGCTGCTGGCAAGGCTCAATTACCACAAGCCGAAAAAGTTTCTCCCCACTGGTTAAGGCACGCTCATGCGACTCATGCTTTAGAACGGGGTGCGCCATTAAGGTTAGTTCAGGCAACATTAGGTCATGCTTCATTAGATACGACGAGCAAGTATTTACATATTCGACCTAGTGAAAGCTCTGGGGATTATTTGTAATGGGAATTTTTAATATGATTGGTAAAGCCAGTAAATTAACTTAAAACTTTAAAAAGAATCATCATGTCATTAGTCAAAGGAATCAAGAAAGGTAAAACTATTGAATTGTTAGAAGAAATTAATATTCCTGATGGAGAAGAAATTTTAATTGATATTCTTTCAGTCAATAATTTTTGGACTAGCTTAGAAACCTTTAGGAATTCTCAAGAGTTTAACGATGTAAATTTTGAAGAAGAAATATTTACCAATTTGCGAGATCAAACGAATGGTAGAAATGTCGATTTATGACTATTAAATATTTACTAGATACTAATATATTGTCAGAGGCTATTCGTCCGAAACCCAATCCTAATGTTTTACAAAAGTTACAAATACATCAACAGGAATTGGGGACAGCCACCTTAGTAGTTCATGAATTATTGTTTGGTTGTTATCGTCTGACCGTATCAAAAAAACGGTCAACTTTACAAGCCTATATTGAGAATGTCATTTTGCCCAATGTTCCTTTATTTGATTACGATTTAAAATCAGCACAATGGCACGCATCCCTTAGAGCGAAATTAGTAAGTATGGGTAAAACTCCAGCTTTTGTAGATGGTCAAATTGCTGCCATTGCTTATACTAATCAGCTTATTTTAGTAACTAATAATGTCTCAGATTTTCAGGATTTTCAGGGACTACAGATCGAGAATTGGTTTCAAGTGAACAAGTGATTAAGTAGATACGTGAATACGTAATTTGCTTAAAAGTAGTCTCGAACGTTGAGTCTAGAGCATTGCCATATTCAGTTTTTGGGGATAACATTCACTTGTTTACTTGTTTAAGTATTAACTTGTTCACTTGAATACGTATTCACTGGCTTACGTGATTACGTAATTATTAATTCACTTGTTTAAGTATTCACTTGCCTACTTGACTACGTGATTACGTAGTCATTGACATTATGATTATCTGTTTATCTTCCCTCAAAGGGGGTTCTGGTAAAACTACGCTAGCAGTCCATTTAGCTCACGCGATCTCCTTGTCAAAAAAGAAAGTCATCTTAATCGATGCTGACCCACAAGGCAGTTCTCAGGGTTGGGCAGCTTCTCGTGAGGATAAACCACCTTTTCCCGTGATTGGCATGGCGAGGAATACCTTACATAGAGACTTACCAGAACTACTAGAAAATTACGACCATTGCGTTATCGACACACCACCAAGGGTTTCGGCTCTAGCTCGAACCGCAATCTTAGCAGCCGACCTCGTACTAATTCCCGTGCAACCATCTTCCTATGATATTTGGGCAGCATCGGAAACCGTCAAACTAATTGAAGAGGCTCAAGGATTTAAACCTGAGATAATTGCAGCATTCGTTATTAATCGAAAAATTACTAACACTGCTATTAGTCGTGAAGTATCTGAAGCACTATCTGATTATGAGTTTCCACTATTAAAAACAACTATTGGACAGAGAGTCATCTTTTCCGAATCATCTGCGGGTTATTCAGTTATGGAACTAGCCCCTGGTAAGGTCGCATCAACTGAAATTAAACAGCTTAGTCAAGAAGTTATCAAAATGATGGGGTTGCAAAAATGGTAGAGAAAAAAAGACGTAAGATTGCGAAATTACCTCAAGCACAATCAAATCCCGATAGTTGGGTGAGTGATGGGGGTTTAGACCCTGAAATTAAATTATCCTCTTCTGATTCTGTTGCTGATGATGAGAAAATTCAGGAGAAAACCTACCCCCATCGCATCAGTTTTGATATGGATAGTTCCCAATATAAACGTCTTAAGTGGGCATCATTTGATACATCTCGCCCGATGAATAGTATTTTGAGAGAAGCTGTAGAGGAGTGGATGAAATCACGTGATTACTGATTTACTTGGTCAAGTAATTACGTGATTACTGAATTACTTGATAGCAGGAAATGGAATTATCCACATTAGAGCCAGTGCTACTGTTAAATTAACCTCCCCTTGGGCTACCAAGTTGGTATCAACCTTCATACCAAGCGTGATACCAATAGCAAAACCCTTGGGTTTTCTAAATATTTTAATAATATCTGTGACCCGAAAACTATATAAATCAACACTTTAAGTTACCAGCCCCCAAACCCCTTGGTAGGGACAAAAAATACTGTTATGAAGGGGTAAAATTTAACTTTGTATTAACTAATAAACATACATCACCATGTATATACTCTATACAGTGATATAACTAAGTCATTGTCATGTATAAAGATTGGTTGGAAAATATTGCCTCAAATAAAGACTTAAAATGGCTCGATTTAAGAGTATTATTGATGCTCCTGGCAAATATTCAAGGAGCGACCGCAGAAATATCACAAGCTGCAATAGCTCGAAAACTAGGTATGGAAAGCCCTCATGTTTCTAGTTCCATTAAGAAACTGGTGGAAAATGGCATTATCAAGAAGAAATATACAGCAGGAAAATTAGTTGGTTATCGGTTTCTCATTGAGGAGTAAAACCAGGTATAATTACTTATACCAATACCTACCAATGCACGGTTACTGAACACTAAAATTAGTGGTAAACTTAGGGCCAGGAAAAATTCTCAACTAAAAATCCTTCCTTGCCCGCTCCACCACTGCGCTACGCTCCGTGATTTCGCGACCGCCCAAGGCTTCACACATTACTCCCAAATGAAGGGAAATACTTTGAACAAAGAATGACTGAATTTAACTTATTAGCTCAATTTAACTTGAACAATCACTCTTCACAGCTAATTCTCGTGACTGTCAACTTGTCGCTTTCCAGAGGAAACAAATTTTGTCCAAAAGATTGCAAATCAATCTGAGATTTGACAATGAGCCAGAGCTACATGAAGCTGTGAAAAACAAAGCAGCCGAGCTTGGCACGTCAATTAATGCCTTTATGCTGGCTGCTGCTAAATCGGCTTTAGGATGGCAAGCTCCCATTGATAGTGTCAAAATGCTCAAGTTGATTGGCAATCTCGAAAGTCGGGTTCATCAGCTAGAACAAGAATTGAAGAAATTGAGACAAAATTAATCGGGATGTATTTTAGGTTTGTTTGGGATGAGAGGTAGATACTGGGTAGATGGAATTTTTTTCTCAAGTCTAATAGTTAATTAGTACTATCAAACTTGGGGTAAAGCTAAGGAGGCGATCCGATAGCAACGGAACAGAAAACAACGCTCAGCGTATAATTAGAATTATTCAGCCAGAATTTTTCTCGTGCGCTGCGCGTAGAATGGAACTTGTACGTCTAGTTTGAGCTACTGAGCGTATAATTCGCTCCATATGCATTAATTATCTTCCAAAAAACTCGTCGTATAATTACAGCGCGTTTTGTCGTTGTTTTGAAATTACTCAATGGAGTACTTGTTTAAAAATCTTGAAAGTATTATAGGGCAAAGGT
This sequence comes from Hyella patelloides LEGE 07179, assembly GCF_900659865.1. Classification (GTDB taxonomy): domain Bacteria; phylum Cyanobacteriota; class Cyanobacteriia; order Cyanobacteriales; family Xenococcaceae; genus Hyella; species Hyella patelloides. Next base: position 261 of record NZ_LR213921.1, on the reverse strand, counting down.
TTTAGGATTTTACTTCATCGAATTATACGTCGGGCGTTGTTTTCTGCTCGTTTACTATCGGATCGCCAAGGAAGCTACCATAAGTGTCAAGTGGTTTTGAAACTATTGCTATAATTAGCTTTCAAGGATCGAAGTCCTCTTAATGCGATCGCTAAAATACCTAGTTCAAAAGTTCTCTTAAGAGGTAGTGTCAGAACTTTTGAGGTAAAAATCAGCTAAATTTATGTCATTTTTGCATTGGTTTTTAACAAAATTTCAATA
>NZ_LR213920.1 GCF_900659865.1 Hyella patelloides LEGE 07179 | reverse complement strand
CATTTATTCGTTTGGAAAAAATGCGTTCAAATAGCTCAATTTCTAATTGGTATCAATTGCAAAGGAATCTATTCACTTTAGTAATTCGCGAATACATTTTAAGTAATCTTACAGATACTTTTGCCGTTTAGCATCCATGACAGTGATTTTTTGTCAATGCGTAAGTTCTAATTAATTAGATTTATTCTTAATGTGGGAGATTGAGTTTGAATTATCCAATTACACCAAAACTATCTTACACAATCTGGTTTAGTCAACGAACTGGCAGTACGCTTCTTTGTCGAGCATTAGAATCTACTGGTATAGCAGGTAACCCAAGTGAATGGGTAACTTTTACCAATTAAAAATTGTAGGGTGGGCATTGCCCACCCTACCCTACTAACAATTAACAATTAACAATCAATAATTATGACCAGCTTAGAACCTACTTTAAATCAAGAAACATTAGAGCAATCTAGCCATGCAGCACACGAACACGAACATGATGAAGCTGGCAATAGTATGTTCGGCTTTATCGTCTTTTTGCTATCTGAAAGCGTTATTTTCCTCAGTTTTTTTGCAGGTTACATAGTTTATAAAACCACAGCTTCTAACTGGCTTCCTTCTGGTGTAGAAGGGCTAGAAGTCAGAGATCCTGCTATTAATACTATTGTTTTAGTTTCCAGCAGTTTTGTCATCTATATTTCCGAGCGTTATCTTCACGATAAAAATCTCTGGGGTTTTCGCTTCTTTTGGCTGCTAACTATGGCAATGGGTAGCTATTTCCTTTACGGACAAGCAGTAGAGTGGCAAAGCTTACAATTTGGTTTTTCTTCGGGCGTATTTGGCGGTACTTTTTATCTGCTAACTGGCTTTCACGGCTTGCACGTCTTTACTGGTGTTCTGCTTCAGGGAATTATGCTAATTCGTTCTTTTCTTCCTAATAACTATGAAGGAGGAGAATTTGGAGTAGAAGCAACTTCTCTATTTTGGCACTTTGTAGATGTTATTTGGATTATTCTGTTTATTCTGATCTATGTCTGGCAATAATTTCTTGAAGAGCGATCTAATTACTAACAGCATTAGTAAAGTAGATAGGTTTTTTTATACACATTATGAAAATGGCTCTCAAGTTCATCAAATATCTGCGGAGAGGCTTATTGAGCAGATGATACAAATGCTCAACCCCAACTCAGGAGATCGTATCCTGGAAATTGGTACTGGATCTGGTTACAGCACGGCTATTCTCTCTCATATAGTGGGTAAAAACGGAACAGTTATTTCAGTTGATATCGACCCCAATATGGTCGAAAGAGCCAGCCAAATTCTGAGCCGAGATGGTTGCAATAATGTTAGTGTTTTTCTTGGTAATGGCAAAATTGGTCTTAGAGAAAAAGCTCCTTATGACAAAATCATCGCTTGGGCTTCAGCCGAGGGAGAAATCCTTCTTCCAATAGCAAATCAACTAGTCAGCGACGGAATTGTAGTATGCCCACTTCGGGAGAAAGACAATTCTTATATTGCTTCGTTTAGAAAAAATCAAACAGGTGAACTAGAAGAAATTGCCAGAATTTCAGGAGGATTTATTCCCATGACTGATACTCCCTTTTATCCTTGGCTTGAAGAAAATTAGAAACAATATTGTTATCATGAAGAGCTAAATTTAATTTTCAAATCAGGTAATTAATGATAATTATTTGCGATCGCAAATTAAGTGTATTGAGTTTAAATTGATAAGTTACGGCGGATTTTAATCTTACAACTGATTAATTAAATTTCCGCCCACCTAAGCGATCTTAAGACTGGCTAGAAAACAAATGAGAATTATTAAAACAGTTGAATTTGATATTGAGTTAGATACCCATAATCAAATTACTAAGCTAAAAAATCTCTGTTTTCCCCAAAATAAAAAAGATCGCTCTTATTATAAACAACTACCACATTTTAGATATTTGGTTTACGATGATGACCAATTAATAGGTCAAATGGGAGTAGATCATCGAGTAATATCCGTAGGCAATTCCATCTTCAAAATTTTTGGTGTAATTGATTTGTGCGTAATGCCTAAATATCGAAGACAGGGTATTGCTACACAGCTATTAAAGTTACTGACAAAACTGGCAGAAAAAAGATCAATTGACTTTTTGTTGTTAGTTGCTAATTATGACAGACTCTATACAAAAAATGGTTTTGTATACGTTTCTAATTATTGTTCCTTTCTCAGAATTCACGAACATAAAAACTACGGAGTGGCATTAGAAAAAATAGAAAATGATTTTATGATTAAGCAAATAGGTGTAAAAACCTGGAATCAAGAGGAATTAATGGATTTATTGGGATACCGATTTTAATTCCTTCCCTCTAAAAAACGATCGCGCTTTGAATCAGCAAGAACATTTATCGAACGCTACAAAACTTTTCTTATTATTTACGATGTTATTACAAGATAATTGATAAATAACCAATTACAGTTACTTGCGATCGCGATTTATGTGTATTGAACTCAAAGAAGTCACTAAGGATAATTGGATAGATTGTATTTCTCTTTCTTTATATCCCGAACAAGAGGGAAACTTAGCTTCAAATGTAGACTCAATAGCCGAATCAAAGTTTGAACCAAATAATCAATTAAGAGCAATTTATAAAGATCGAAAAGTAATTGGGTTTTTAGCTTTTTGTGTAGAAGACGATCCTCCCGATCCAAAATTATATTGGATATTTAGATTTATGATTGATAAAGATTTCCAAGGTCAAGGTTATGGGACAAAAGCGTTAAATCTTGTTATTGATGAAATAAAAAAATTAGGTGCCAAGCGTATTCACACTATGCATAAACCAAAAAACAAAATAGCAGGAAAACTTTATCAAAAAATTGTATTTTCCTATATTGGTAGTCTCGATGATGGAGACTTACTAATGGAAATGAAAATAAACTAAATATCAAAAATCAGATCGCTTTTCTATTTTTCCCCAATTCTTCAAGTAATAATTAACAATTAACAAATTATGATTATCGACGACCAATTTTACGATGTAATTATTGTTGGCACTGGTGCGGGTGGTGGTACACTAACTCGCAAACTAGCGGAAGCTGGCAAAAAAATCCTGGTGCTAGAACAGGGAGAATTTACCGAAAAAGAAAGTTCGGAATTAGTTGAAGTAGAAGTATTCAAAAAAGAAGATTATCACGCGGAAGAACAATGGTACGATCTCGATGACGAACCGTTTCAACCTCAAACCAGTTATTGTGTAGGTGGTAATACCAAAATCTATAGTGGGGCATTATTGCGCCTTAGAGAACGGGATTTTGAGCAAGTACAGCATCAAGACGGCATTTCCCCTGAGTGGGGTTTAAAGTATCAAGATTTTGAACCCTATTACACCGAAGCAGAACAACTTTATCGCGCTCATGGTAAAGCAGGAGACGATCCCACTGAACCCTCTAGAAGCAAAGATTATCCCTTAGCACCAGTAGAACGCGCTCCCCAAATCCAAACAATCCGCGATCGCTTTGCCCAATACGGACTACATCCCGCTTATCTTCCCATTGGCATTGGTGATGAAGGGCGTACAGATTCAGAGGACACGGGAGTAAGCCCTGCAATTAAAGCTGGGAAAGACGTAACTTTAAAGACATCAGCAAAAGTAGTCTCTTTACATACTAATCCTGCGGGAACGGAAGTAAAAGGAGTAGAAGCAGAAGTAAAAGGACAATCTTACCTATTTATGGGTCATATTGTGGTACTTTCCTGTGGTGCAATTAATTCTGCTGCGTTATTATTGCGATCGGCTAATGAAAAACATCCTCAAGGATTGGCTAATAGTTCCGATCTGGTAGGGCGTAACCTGATGAAACACCTAATGACGGTAATTTTACAGCAATCTCCTCAACCTAATTCGGGCTTGTTTCAACGTACTCTTTACGTCAACGATTTCTATTGGGGTGACAAAGATTTTCCCTATCCAATGGGACATATCCAAGATTCAGGAGGCATTTTACAAGACGTTATTTTCTCTGAATCACCACCATTATTATCCGTCGCTGCGAAACTTATGCCAGGATTTGGTTTAAAACAACTGGCAAAGCGTTCTATCGGCTGGTGGTTGCAAACGGAAGATTTACCAGAGCCTCATAACCGAGTTTACTTTAAAGGGGAGAAACTGCATCTAGACTATACTCCCAATAACCTAGAAGCACACGATCGCTTGTTATATCGTTGGCAAGAAGTCCTTAAAGCTACTGATAAAAAATCTCGCGGTATTCATCCTCACGGTAGCACCCCAACTCAGGTAGTGGCGCATCAATGTGGTACTTGTCGTTTCGGCGAAGACTCCCAATCTTCTGTACTCGATCTCGACTGTCGCACCCACGATCTAGATAATCTTTATGTTGTGGATAGTAGTTTCTTTCCTTCCAGTGCTGCGGTAAGTCCTGCTTTAACTGTGATTGCTAATGCTTTAAGGGTTGGAGATAGGTTAATTGAAAGACTCGCTTAAAATTAGCTTTAAGCCATTAGCTATAAGCTATAAGCTTAAATCGCTTGAGACGGAGAAATTGACCTCCACACACGCCCTATTCCACTATGCCAGAAGTGGAGAAGTTAAACCTGGCAAGCGAGCTTGAAGCTTAAAGCTGTTAGCTAGTTAAATTGTTTTTCCAGTTTTTCCTTTCACTATTTTAGCAATACCAAAAATCAAGGGTAATTTGTCATGAAACAGTTTTGTAATTTAGCTAAAGCATTAGTTACTACCACAGCTTGTTCGTCAATAATTAATTCAAGATTACCCTGCTGATTAACTTCCCAAGCATTGGCTTCTCTGAAAGATTTCTGTTGCTGAGGAATAAACGATGGTTGCCAATTAATTTGAGATTTTGAATGGAACTCCAATCTTCTTAAATCTTGCCACAAAGCTTGACCTCTGATATCTTGAGTTGGATTTTCGGTTAATCCGCCTTTTCCGATGAGAGCAAAATCATTACTAACACTACAGCCCGTAGTCATTTGTTGGGTGGCATCAATGGGTTTTATAGGTAGTTTTTCTAGCTCTATTAAGCGATCGCTTGTTAGAGTTTCAATATCTACATTACCATCCAAACCAAACCGAGAGCTAGCACTAACTTCACTATCAGGAGAAGCCAAGAAGCCTTGAGTCACAATGCTAATATTTCCCCCATTACCTTCTAAGGCATCGGCATTAATTTGACTGTTTTCCAGCAAAGTAACTAAATCGGCATTAATGCTAATATTGCCTCCATTAATACTAGATTGGCTGTTAGCAAAAGTGCCTGTAGTTTCTGCGGTAATTACACTAGCCTGGCGTAAGAGTAATGAATCTTCAATATTGAGATTGATGTTACCACCTTGTCCAGAAGTACTAAAAGCAGCGAGACTACTTTGATTGTCTAAAACCAATTGCTCGGTATTGATTGTCAAATTACCACTATTTCCGATACCTCGATTATTGAGAGAGATGATTCCATTGTTTTTAATGGTTAGTTTAGGCGTATTTATCGTAATACTACCTGAATTTCCATTACTCTGATTGGGCAAGTCGAAAATTGAAGTAATGGGCGAATCTAAAACTGTAGAACGAGAAGCAATTCCTGTGAATATTTCTGGGTTTGAAATGATATTATTGATCTCGATATATTCCGAAGCATTAATTGTCATTTGACCTGCATTACCTTCAGCAAAAGTTGAAGAAGAAATTGCTCCCCCATTAGATAAAGATAATCGAGCTACATTTAAATTTAAGTTTCCACTATTTCCCGTGCTAAAAGCTGCATGACCTATAAAAGAACCAACACTAGCTAGTGGACTCAAACCGTTTAGTACCAAGCTATCATTGACATTAACATTGACTTCTCCCCCATTACCACTACCCAAACTGGTAGAAAAAATTGCTCCTCCTTCTAAGAGATTGATGTTTCTCGCTAAAACATTAAGTTCTTGAGCATTGCCATCGCCTAAAACAGCAGTACTAATATTACTGGCAAGAACCGGATTTAAGAGAGAAAATTTTTGGATTTTAATTGAATGATTAATATTTACATCAATCTTTCCTGTATCTGCATTACTAAAGCTAAGAGCAGAGATAGAACCGCCATCAGAAATCAATAAATTATCACCAGAGACAATAATATTGCCACCTTGCTCCATACCTAGTGTGTCTGTAATTAACCGAGAAACCATCACTCCTGTAATCGTTCCTGATGATGTCGTCGTATCAGGTGCATTTCTTACTGAATCTGAAAGTGCAATGGTATCGGTGGCATCAAGAGTTATTTCTCCTGAAGGCTGCACTCCTAAATTCTGGATTGAAATTGCCGAAGCCTCTTTTAAACTGATATTCTTCCCTTGCAATTGAATATTACCAGTTATCGCACCACTGGTATCCAAGAAAGCTTTGTTGGATAATTCAATATCGGCAAATCTGGACACCTCAGAACTATCCAGTTGCCAAGTTTGGTCGCTATCATCATATTGCACTCTTCCTTCTGCAATGCTGAGTAGTTGAATATTGCCACCTGGGACTCTAATAATTCCTCCGTTTAAGTTAATTTCCGCACCAACTAAGCCCAAAGTTTGTCCTTCTTGTACTTGTAAACCAGTAGCGGTTTCATTGAACATTAAAGGAGAAAGAGACCCTCCTGTTAGCCTATGACCTTGATTTTGCACCACGATACTGCCAGAATTACTACCCATTTGCAGACCTGGAGTCAAGTTAATCGTCAGTAATGGTGCTGCGTTTGCTTGAGTAGCACTAAATTCTAAACCATTATTAAAAATATAACTTTCTGCGGTGGTAGCTAAAAACGAACCATTGACATCTAAAGAGGCGTTTTCACCAAAGACGATCCCGTTGGGATTGAGTAAAAATAAATTAGCTGCTCCGTCTACTCCTAAAGTGCCAAAAATTTCTGAAATATTATTACCTGTAACGCGAGTCAGAATGTTCGCAATACCATCAGGACTGGCAAAATAAACTCGACTACCATTATCAATATTAAATTCAGAGAAAGAATGAAATAAATTATTGTCTCGTATCGCTCCACCTTCAATCAAATCAGCTAAAGCCTCTTTGACAGTAACATTGGGTGTCATAATCGAGTTTTCATTTCCCAGACTATTATCGGGAATTACTTGAGCCATCACTGGTGATAATGGTTTGCAACATCCTAAAAGACCAGCTAATAATATTAGATTTAAGATATTTTGGCACATAAATCGATATTGAGCATATTGGGGCTATCTGATAATTTAGATTTCCCCAATTGAGTGCTAAATTAACTGGTAGTGCTGTAAATATATATCAACTAATGACGACTCAAGAACAAATCACAAATTACCCAAGATCGAAATAGGCTTTAACCAGATCCATACTTCTCTGAAGCTTAAAACCCAGTTTGGTACATAAATGCTGCATAGTCATATTTTCAGGGAGTATTTCGGCGGTAATACGACTTAATTGTTCTTGGCGACCGATATCAATCAAAGAGTACAGTAATTCTGTTCCTAATCCAATCCCTTGATGGCGATCGCTGATTAGCATACCAAATTCAGCTTCGTTACTACCATGAATTTTGCTCAAGCGACCTACGCCCAGGATTTCCCGTTCTCCTGTATCGGGATCGAGATAATCTGCTACTAAAGCCATTTCGCGATCGTAATCGATAAAACAAATACGTGCTAGTCTTTCATGGGAGACTCTAGTTTGTAACTTGATCGTGTGAAAATAGCGAAAATAAATGCTTTCTTCCGAAACATATTGGTGAAAATTCACTATTAGGGGTTCATCTTCAGGGCGAATGGGACGAATGGTTACCTGTTTGTCGTCATTTAATGTCCAGGGTTTTATGTATTGCGTAGGATAGGGACGGATGACAACAGGGGGTAAGTTTTCCTCAGTTGTGTCTGGATCGTGAAGAACTACGCGAGCATCCAGAGCTAATAAGCGATCTTCTGATACCGTTAGAGGATTGATATCAATTTCCTTAATCCAAGGTTGTTCGACCACTAGCTGACTAAAACGCACCATTAATTTAGTTAGGGCGAATAAATCTACGGCTTTTCTACCCCTAACTCCTTTTAGGGCTTCATAGATGCGGGTTTGTTCGATCATTCTTTGAGCTAGGGTAGTATTTAGCGGTGGTAACGCTAATGCTCTGTCTTTAAATACTTCTACTAATTGTCCTCCCGTGCCAAATAACAAAACAGGGCCAAATTGTTCGTCGATACTGCTGCCAATGATTAGTTCGTAGCCATCGAGTTCGATCATTGGTTGTACGGTAACACCAAGAAAATGGGACGTATCATGACACGTCCCTACAGAGTTATTAATGGAGTTATAGGCATTTCTGACAGCATCCGCATTATTTAGATTGAGATGTACTCCACCTACGTCGGTTTTGTGAGTAATAGTTTTGGAGTGTAATTTCAGGACGACTGGATAACCAATTTCTTCGGCTTTTTCTACTGCTTGTTCTTCACTGATAGCAATATGAGTAGTGACGGTAGGAATGCCATAGGAAGTGAGTAACTGTTTCGATTCATATTCGGTAAGCAGAGTGCGCCCTGTATTTCTGACTTGATTTAAAATTGTTGCTGCGGTGTTACGACTACTTTTGTAATCATCATGTTCCGCTAGCATAGGAGTCTCATATAAACCTTTAAGATTGTAGCTGTATTTCCACATCAAGTTAAATAGATGAGCAGCCGTATCGGGATATAGCATGGTATAAATTCCCGCACTGTTGAGAATTGCCTCTCCTTCGCTGACATTTTCTCCACCCATCCAGCTAGCTAATAGGGGTTTGCCCTTTAATTCCTTGACGGTTTCTTGTAATTGAGATGCTATTTTCGTGGCATCGGTCATGGCTTGAGGGGTGAGGATAACCAACAGTCCGTCACTGTTATCATCGGCTGCTGCTATTTTCAAAGCTTGAGTATAGCGTTTTGCGTTGGCATCTCCTAAGATATCGATGGGGTTATTGCGACTCCAGTGGGGTGGTAAGACTTCATCCAACTTAGCAATAGTTTCGGGGGACAATTGTGCCAATGTTCCTTGTTTTTTGATTAAGGCATCAGTTGCCAAGACTCCTGGCCCTCCAGCATTGGTCAAGATAGTTAATCTTTTGCCTTTAGGACGGGGTTGTTTGGCTAATAACTCGGTCATATTAAATAAATCTTCGATGGTATCTACCCGTAGCACCCCAGAACGACGAAAAGCTGCATCTAGAACTTCATCGCTACCTGCTAACGTACCTGTATGAGAAGCTGCTGCCTTAGCTGCTGCACCTGTACGCCCACCTTTAATTACAATAATTGGTTTAGAAAGAGCGACTTCCCTCGCTGCTGAGAGAAAAGAACGAGCATCCCCAATAGATTCCATATATACAGCAATACTTTTAGTGGCGGGATCGTCGCCGAGATAATAGATTAAATCCCCCCAACTAACATCAAGCATTGAACCAATAGAGACAAAAGCACTGAAACCAACGTTTTCCCGAAAGCTCCAATCTAAAATAGCAGTACACAATGCTCCACTTTGACTGATAAAACCGACATTACCAGGACGTGCCATAGCACTGGCAAAAGTCGCGTTTAAACCTTGATGGGGATTCATTAACCCCAGGCAATTAGGCCCCACAATCCTTATTTGGTGACGGCGGGCGACCGTTAAGATTTGCTGTTCTAATTCAATGCCCACTGTGCCAATTTCTTTAAATCCTGCCGAAAGGATAATGATCCCTTTAACTCCTGCGGTAGCACACTGGCGAATTACGTTGGGAACTGTAACGGCTGGAGTGGCAATAATTGCTAAGTCGATCTCGCTTGGAATAGCAGTTATATCAGTATATGCTTTAATACCGAGAACATTGTCGCGTTTAGGATTAACGGGAAATACTGTGCCACCAAAAGGATTACTAATTAAATTCCAGAGTAAAGTTCTGCCCACGCTACCAGGGCGATCTGTGGCACCAATAACAGCTACGGTTTTAGGGGCGAAAATAAAATCTAAAGGTCTTCGTCGATAGTTGGCAATGTCATGGGCAGGATCGACAGTTAAATTCATAGAGATAGTCATAAAATTTTTTTCCGAGTTTTATTCTTTCCGAGTTTTATGAAGAGTTGCTCGATATTTTGCTTCTCAATTATAAGCAATTAATTTTCTCAATAATGTTTTGGATGTTGCTTTTAAGTTTTTATTTATATATGTATCAAAACATTGGTGATTTAAGATACAAAATAATCCTTAAGATTTTCCGTGGCACGACTATCAGATTAAAAATCAAACAAGCTTAAGTTTCTTATTTGAAACAATAAACTATTTTTACCTTTTGTAAACCAATATTTAAAACTTCATTTTGAATTGCTAATCTATATATAGTGAAGAGTTGGTGCAATATTAAGTGACATCTATGCAAACTATAATTACTCTCAATGTAGAATTTAAAAAGCTTGCCCATGTGTTAATTAATTGACTCCAATAATGTACTCAAATGTACTCAAAAAAATCTAGTTATATTGGAAGACAAATAAGGTACAATTTAGATAAGTACTAGATCGATAAAGAAAACTTAAAAACAGGTATAATTTGAATTAGCTTCGTTCCGATTGAAGATTAGCTTTTAGCCTTAGTTAACTATTATTATCCGCCATTCATTAACTTCAGACAAAAGAAACAAGAAAAAACATAGTGAGGTATCCCTATATGTTGCAACAATGGAAAGGTTTCGTTTCAGGTAAATGGACAGAAGAAATTAACGTCCGCGATTTTGTTCAGCAAAACTATGTTCCTTATGAAGGAGATAGCTCTTTTCTAGCTAGCACCACAGAAGTTACCCATCAGCTTTGGGAAAAAGTCAAAGACTTGATGGCAGTAGAACGGGAAAAAGGTATCTCAGATACAGATACTAAAGTGCCTACTTCCATTACCGCCCATGCACCAGGTTATATTGACAAAGACTTAGAAAAAATTGTCGGCTTGCAAACCGATAAGCCTCTCAAACGAGCAATTATGCCTTTGGGTGGTATTCGGGTAGTTAAAAGTTCCCTGGAAGCTTATGGTTATCAGTTAGACGAGCAAACTAAAGAGATTTTCACTAAATACCGTAAGACTCATAACGATGGTGTTTTCGATGCCTATACTCGCGAAATGAAGTTAGCAAGGCATTCGGGAATTATCACAGGATTGCCCGATGCCTATGGTAGAGGCAGAATTATCGGCGATTATCGCAGGGTAGCTTTATATGGTTGCGATCGCCTGATTGCAGATAAACAGCAACAATTATTATCTCTCGAAGTAGACACCATTGATGAAGAGGTAATTCGTCTACGGGAAGAAATTTCCGAACAAACCCGCGCCCTCAAAGAATTAACTCAGATGGCTGCTAGTTATGGTTGCGATATATCTCAACCTGCAAGCAGTGCAGCCGAAGCTGTCCAGTGGACTTATTTTGGCTATTTAGGCGCAGTTAAAGAACAAAACGGCGCAGCCATGTCTTTGGGCAGAGTGTCCACTTTCCTCGATATTTATTGCCAACGGGATTTAGATAACGGCGACGTTACTGAAGCGGAAATTCAAGAAATAATCGATCATTTCGTGATGAAATTGCGGATGGTGCGTTTCTTACGTCATCCCGCATATAACGAGCTATTTTCTGGCGATCCCACTTGGGTAACAGAATCTATCGGTGGTATGGGAGAAGATGGCAGAACTTTAGTTACTAAAAATAGCTTCCGCTTCTTAAATACTCTCTACAACTTAGGTGCTGCACCCGAACCCAATTTAACCGTACTTTGGTCAGAAAAACTACCCGTAGGCTTCAAACACTTCTGCGCTAAAGTTTCTGCTGATACTAGTTCGATTCAATACGAAAACGACGACTTGATGCGCGGTTACTACGGTGATGACTACGGGATTGCTTGCTGCGTATCGGGAATGCGGATTGGCAAACAGATGCAATTCTTTGGCGCGAGAGTCAATTTAGCTAAAGCTTTACTCTACGCTATTAATGGCGGTAAAGATGAAAAAGCAGGGGAACAAATCGCCCCCATGTTTGCACCGATAACTTCTGAATATTTAGATTACGAAGAAGTCACCGCGAAATTCGATCTGATGATGGGTTGGTTGGCAAAACTTTACGTCAATACCCTTAACGTGATCCACTATATGCACGATAAATATTGCTACGAACGTCTAGAAATGGCATTGCACGATCGCGATGTCTATCGGACAATGGCTTGTGGAGTAGCTGGTTTATCCGTAGTGGGAGATGCTTTATCGGCAATTAAACACGCCAAAGTAAAAGTAATTCGCAATGAAGACGGTTTGGCAGTAGATTACGAAATTGAAGGAGATTATCCCAAATTTGGTAATAACGACGATCGCGTTGATAAAATTACCGCTAAAGTTGTCGAAGACTTTATGAACAAAGTCCGCCAAAACAAAACCTATCGCGGTGCAGTACCTACCCAGTCAATCCTTACTATCACTTCCAACGTAGTTTACGGTAAGAAAACAGGTAATACTCCCGATGGACGTAAAGCAGGACAACCCTTTGCCCCTGGTGCAAACCCAATGCACGGCAGAGACACTAAAGGCGCGATTGCTGCTTTAGAATCCGTTGCTAAACTGCCTTACGAACACGCCCAAGACGGTATTTCCTATACTTTCTCAATTGTTCCTGAAGCGTTGGGTAAAACCGAAGACAACAAAACCAATAACCTCGCAGGAATTCTAGATGGTTACTTCCACGATACAGGACATCATATCAACATCAACGTACTAGATCGCGAAACCTTGATCGATGCGATGGATCATCCCGAACTTTATCCTCAACTAACTATTAGGGTATCGGGTTATGCGGTCAACTTTATCAAACTCACCCGCGAACAACAGCTAGATGTAATTAATCGCACCTTCCACGAAAGAGTATAGGTTTGTTATTGGTCTTTTGTTTTTAGTCATTAGTAAGGTGGGGTAATGTCTCGCCTTGCTTTTTTTATAATTGAGTTATTGAAAATAATTTATTTAACAGCATAAAAAATAGTGACTCAACAAAACGATGACATTAATCGCTTAATTCAAGAGGCAAAAGAACAAATAGAAAGAAAAGAATATTTATTAGCAATCAATAATTTGAACTATATTATTGAAAATAGCGCTCGCGATGGGTATGTTTTTTTCTTAAGAGGAAAAGCTTATTCTGGGCTTACCCAATATCAAGCAGCTTTAGTTGATTTGGAAAAAGCTTTAGATATTTATCGAGAAACAGATAATAAAAGAGAACAAATATATACTTTAATTGAGCTTGCCTTTGTATATCCTTTCAATGGTAAAGTTCGTGAAGGATTTTTAGCACAACAGCAGACTATAAAAATAGCTAAAGAATTAGAATTACAAGAAAACGATTCTTTATACTCTTATGTTTCTCATGTATCTCAAATATCTAACTATAGTTTAGAAAAAATGGAATCAAAGTTACAGAATGTAGGATCGATTCCAAGCTGGGATAAATTTGATTTTATGGGAAGAATGATGGGCTATGCAACCAAAGGTAAAATTCAGTCTTATATATTTATTCTCGTTTGGTTGCTAATGGCAGTTCCTACTTTCATTTTAGGAATCTTAACTTCACCTATTTGGCTTCCTGTAATGATTTATCAAACATGGCAAAGAACGAGAAATAATGAATAATAAATAGATTTCTAACCCAAATAAATTCAGGTATTAGAAGTCAACATTCTTTTATCAATTATTTATTTATCAAAAATTTCAAATAATCTTTAGTTTGATTGAATCTCGTCATAATTGCCTAGTATTAAAAAATAATTCAACGATGGAAAAACTAATTACTTTAAGAAAATATATCGAAGAAAGAGAATATATCAAAGCTTTAGAACTCATTAGTAAATTAGAAGAGATGTCCAAAGAGGATAAACTCAACTTTTGTTTGCTAGAGATCGCGTGTAACTAAAAAGCAGTATTAATCATAATGCCATCTCTAGTAATATATAAAATCAATCTAGCCGTTTAAGTTAGTCATTGCTTCAAAAACAGACAATTGAAAAATTTCTCGATTTGATAAAAAGTACAACGTATCTCTTTTAGCAAATATGTATAATATTTCTGAAATATTCATGAGCTTAATTTGACAGATAATTTTTGCCTGATGATTTTTTTCAAGTTTTACTAAATAGAAATTTTCATAATCTCGATATCCACCATTAAAAAGCGCGAAATTTCTGTATATAGCAAAGGCAGAACTACCTTTAATCGGGACAAACCAATAATCTTCAATTTTATAGTTTTTCAGTTTTACTAAAGGAAACTCTGTATAGTAATAAAGCCATACCTCCCGATCTGAAATTACATTTAAAGCATAACAGTCGGAAATTTGACCTATTTCTGCATTATGATAAAACTCATAAAGTTTTTTACCCGAACTATCCCAAGCTACTAACCCATTTTTGCCTATAGGATCGCTCCAGCCTCTATTACCGAAAATACCTTCATCAAAGTAGCTCGTCCAGATAATTCCACTTTCACTGACTTGAACATCTGCAATACCATCCCCTAATAATATTTCTCTTTTATGTTCACCTCTATCTGAGTAAATGCGTCCATTTTTTTCAGAATTACCAAAAGATTTATACCAACTTCGAGGGGAAGTTAAAAGAATTTCGTTATTGTTTAAAAGTTGAAAGTAGCTAATATTGAATCTTTCTTTGATTGTATTAAATAAGACTAAATTGTAATCTATTTCAAGATAAAGATTATATAATTTTTCCTTTTTATTTTTAGATTTAGCAGAGATAGCACTACCAGGACTTTTTTGAGAATTAGAAAGATATGATCTTGTAGTAATAAGGATTTCCTGATTAGCCGAGCAACCTAAATAAATAATTTCCTCCAGTTTTGAAATATTGTTTAAATTAGCTCTGCTCGAAGGTTCTATAATTATTTGTTTCATATTTTCAGTTTATTGGACTTGATCGCTGTAATCTCAAAAGAGTATTATTAATGATGCGATCGCTTTTTTCGCTTTATTTAAAAGATATTAACAAAACAATTTAATTCACCAACTTTAGAGGGATATTCTAATATTTAATGCTCTTTAATTGTGATTTTAGTTCAAAACCACTTAAAACTTATCCTACTATTTATGCTACTATACAGAAGATATGTAAGTGGCAGTAAGAAGTCATGGCTAAAATATCAATTTATCTAGATGACGAGCAATTAAAAGATTTAGATGATTTGATTGCCAATAGTTCCAATTTAAGTAAGCGCAATCGAAGTGCATTTTTTAGTTACTTACTTAAGCAAGAAGTTGCCAAGCAGAAAAGAGCAATAATGTTGGAGGCAGCAGCAGCAGTTGATGAATTAAACCTTGGCTGGAGTGAAGAGGAACAAAATTGCGCGATTATCGATGCGGAAGTATCTGGCTAGTATGTTTCGATCCTTCTGTGGGTAAGGAGATTACTAAAACTAGACCAGCTTTAATTATTTCTCCTACAGATTTTAATCAAGTTAGGTCTAAGGTTACTTTATTGCCTATATCTTCCACTATTGTCAAAGCAAAAAAAATAACTCCTGTTGTTGTCAGGGTTATAGCAAGCCAAGCAAACGGATTAAATTCCGATAGTACTATTGTGGCTATCGAACCAAGTACCTTTGACAAAAAAAGATTAATTAAACATTTGGGAGAGTTAGAGCCAAATTAATTAAATGAGGTGAGGAATATTTTGCAGTTTTACCTTAATTTATAGATGCAAATATTTAAAATTGTTTTATTAATTTGATGTATTAGAAAAGTACATAGATAAATACAGATAATTTGTCTGTTTAATTACTGTTTTTTTGATTTTAATTGGCGATCGCAATTAAAATTTTTTAATTAACCACAGTCCCAATGGTATAAAACATTGGAAAAATCTAATTTTGATAAATCTGATTTCTTAATAAAAAAATTACCGATTCCACAATCGCCCCACATAATTTCAATATTATTATTTATATCACTATCAATCTGAAGTAATAAGATATATTGTTCTTGTTCTCCCATATTCCAAAAATAACGCGGATCGTTTTGTGTGAAATCTGGATTTCCTAATAATTTATGCCCAGCAAGAGTTATTTCATTTAAATATTCCTCATATATGTCGTATAGTTCTTCTGATGTATCATCATAAGCAAAAATATTAAATAAATCGTAATAATTTTGATTTATAGGAGTATAGTCAAATTGAAATTTAATAGTACTGTAACCTTTCAAAGGAAAACAATACTTGCTTGGCTTGTCGAGAAAACTAAAATCGGTAACTAAATATTGTTCTTGTAAATTTATATTATGAAAATAGATTACTCTAAATCTATGTTGTTTCTTATTATTATTAAAATCATAACCATACATATCGTCATGAGCTATATAAAATTGTAGTATTCCCTTGTCTGGTAACTCCTCAATTTTGGGAACTTCCTCAAAATTAATCTGTGCTAGTAGATAAAGAGCTTTTCCATTATCATCTTTTGGATAATCAAAGCTTTTAGGCATATAGGGAAAACCACCAAATTTACTTTGCCACCAGGTAGGATTATTGTTATCAGTTAATAGAATTCTAATATAAGGTTTGACTATGCTATTAATTGCGCTACGATAATTTTCCAACTCTGGAGGTAAATCTAATTTTGGTTTATAGTCCATATCGATCTTTTAAATATATCTGCTTTCCGTTGTATCTCAGACTAATCAAAACTACACGAAAAAATAAAATTTTACCAATTCTAACTAGCGATTGCCTTTAACTTAAAAGTATTATTAATAATAATGCGATCGCTTTCAATTAACTATCAATAACCAATAAACTCTATAAATCTATATTAATAATTCCAAACTTTCATATAATCGGCATTATAACCCCAGTGCCAATACTGTTCGGTTAAGCTAAACAACATGAGTTAATGAAAGTATTCATCATCCAAATGCATGAAACTATTTACTCTAACTCTTATTTCTCGAATACTTGCACTTGCTACGCCTATTAATTTATTCAATGAGCAGTATAGCCTCCATCTACAAAGTGGACACTTCCTGTGATAAATGCGGCTCTGTCAGAAAGTAAGTAATCCTAAATCCGATTGATATAGG
>NZ_LR213919.1 GCF_900659865.1 Hyella patelloides LEGE 07179 | reverse complement strand
CAGGATATCTATTATTTCCATGTAATACTTGGTAATTTCTCTGTTTTGCTACTTAAGTCTTTTGTACTAATCAGCTGAGATAAGATTACGCTTGAAACCTTAAATGATTACTTTCGCCAACAGTATCCTCGCTAGTTCCGCCCCTAATTCCGATACTTTCTCTAGCGTCCAGACATCAAAAGAACGAGGGACAAAAGGCACGAGTAGCACATCAGTAACGCTTAATGCTGCCCTTTGACTGGCGGTGTCCCTCCCTCCCGTATCGATTAAAATATCTTCGTACTTATCCTTCAGTCGCTTAGTCTCGGTTCTGACTGCTGAACCCGAAAGTCTAATGCTGGTGTATCCCGCTCCAGATTCTCGTTCGGAGTTTCGCAAAATAGTAAAGTCCGTTGCTGTCTCTTGGTCATCAGCGTCAATCAATAATAAGTCTTTTACTTTTGAGCGAATCACAGCTAGGTTAGTCGCTACTGTAGTCTTGCCAGAACCGCCTTTTATGCCCCCGACCGTCACAATCATTTTGACATCTCCTAGAAATCTAATTGATACTTTTTTGATATCTATCCGACATTAAAAAGACACCTCAACCTGATGTCAAGGAGACTTTAAATAGAAATCAAATTGATATCTAATTGATTGACGGGCGTAACCAAAACGCTGTTCAATAAAACCAGGCGAACGACAAACGGTTATCAACGTGAAAATAGACCGTCATGGCAGGGCAAAAATTCTCACCACCGAAGAAATCCAACTACTCTTTAACGAAGGATTTACCCTCAACCCAAATAGAGATCGCACCCTCTTTGCCGTCTGCCTCTATACCGCCTGTCGCATCAACGAATGCGTCACCCTCAAGATTCAGGATGTATATGACTCTCGTAAGCGAGTTCGCCCCATACTGATGATTCGCAAAGGCAACACCAAGGGAAAGCTGGCAACCCGCACCATTCCCGTAATTGAAGACCTGAGAATTCGCCTCGACCAGTTTAAACCGCCCACCACCAGGGGCTATCTATTTCCTGGCAGACACGGTAAGAATCACCTTAACTCTGGTTCTGCTGATTGGATTCTCCGCGAAGCCTGTAAGCGTGTAGGTATCGAGGGAGTCAGCACCCACAGCTTCCGCCGTACCGCCTTGACTCAAATGAGTAATGCTGGTGTACCATTGAGAATAATTCAAGAGATATCGGGACACCGTACCCTAGACGAACTCTACAAATACCTAGAGGTGCAACCAGAACAGGTGAAGGGAGCAATCGCTAATTTATCGATGCTCACGCCAGTTGAAGAAGAAATCTACTTGAAAAAATCAATGTATCACCCTGTAAAAGAAACTGTTACAAGAAAAGCTTTTGGGCAAAACTAAACGGCAATCGCTCATTATCCGATTCAGGGAATTATCGGTAGTTCAATTTATAATTCCGCATTTTTAGCATAAGGAGGAATAATTACTACGGGCATTGAAAACGCAGTAAGGCAGACAGCCATGATTACCCAAAAAGTGAATAAGGAGGAATCAATTGAATACGCCAACACAAAATATTTTACTTACATAGTTATTATTACTAGGCGACTTCCAGTTCGACCTCTAACTAGTTTTTCGCCTACTATTGTATTCGAGCGTTCAATCCCATAAAACTTGATCGCTCGAAATTTCCACTGAGTTCATTCTGGTGAATCTATTTGTAGTGACCCAAAATTTTTGGTTTTTGGTTTATGATAATGATTATCATTATTTTAAATCCATAAGATGTTCCTTCATTTATCCAAAACGTCTAAAATCAATTTCTTCAAACGCTCTCTAATTACCAGCTTCACCTGTTTGAGTGCGTTCGCTTTAAATACAACAACCACAGCCCAAAACAATTCCAGTCCTAAAATTGTCTCAACTTTTTTACCAATTCACTTGTTTACCAAAGCTGTGGTAGGAGATACAGGAGAAGTGGATATTTTAATTTCCCCTGGTATGGAGGTACATGACTATCAAGCCACTCCAGACGATGCCAAACTGTTAGCAGAAGCAGATGTGTTAGTGGAAAACGGGTTGGGTATGGAAGAGTTTTTATCTGGTTTAATAGCCAATGCAGGTAATTCCCAACTTCAGCAAATTGATTCCAGTAAGGGAATAGAGGTCATAGAAGAGGAACATGAGGAACACGAACACGAAGAGGAAGAACACGGACACGGACACCATCATGAAGAGGGAAATCCTCACGTTTGGTTAGATCCAGTATTGGCACAACAACAGGTAGCGACTATTAGAGATGGGTTGATTGCGATCGATCCCAATAACGCAGATAGCTATCGTACTAATGCAGATGCTTATATTCAGCAATTACAACAGCTAGACAGTGAATTCAAACAAAGATTAGCACCAGTCAAAGGCTGTAATTTTATTACTTTTCACGATGCTTTCCCCTATTTAGCACAACGCTACGAACTGCAACAAGAAGCAATAGTAGAAATTCCTGAAGATAGCATTACTCCCCAAGATATCCAACGGGTACAACAAGCTGCCCAACAATATCAGGTTAAAGCCTTACTAACCGAACCTGGAATTGAAGATAAACGCATCCAACAGATATCTAGTGATTTAAATTTACCATTAGAAGCGATCGACCCTCTTGAGTCGGGAGAAACCGATCCGCAATATTATTTTCAAGCTATGAGAGAGAATTTGGAGTCGTTGTCAAGAGCGTGCCAATAATCAGTTATCAGTCAACAGTTATCCTCCTCCCTTGGACGTAGTCAGTTTTTTGTTCTTGGCTATTTTCCTCTGCTTAAATCAATTTAGTAAATTCAATGCACCAAAATTTATCTGTCACCCAACCCATTGTTACAGTTAGAAATCTTTCGGTGATGCGTGGGGAATACTTAGCGGTAGATAATGTCTCTTTTGAATTATTGCCAGGTACTCATACGGCGATTATTGGTCCAAATGGTGCGGGGAAGAGTACCTTGATTAAATCTATTTTAGGCTTGCTTGAAGCGCGAGCGGGTGAAATTAGCTTGTTTAACTGTACTGGTAAACAATCAAAGCGATTTAAACAGGAAATTGGCTATATTCCGCAAAAATTTTCCTTTGAACGCACTTTTCCTTTGACGGTATCGGAGTTAGTGGGTTTGGGCTTAAATAGCAAACAGTGGTGGTACTCCAGTAAACAGAAACGAGAGAAAATTTACCAAGCTCTAGAACAGGTTCATTTAACTAAACAAGCCCAACAAAAAATTGGCACTCTTAGCGGAGGAGAATTAAAACGAGTGTTACTGGCTTATTGTTTAGTCGTCCCCCGTCGTCTTTTAGTTCTCGATGAAGCCTTAGCAGGGGTAGATGCTACGGGAGAAATGGAATTTGCTGCTTTACTCCATAATCTCAAACAAGAACAAAATTGGACGATTTTGGAAGTTTCCCACGATTTAGATTTAGTCAGTAAGTATTGCGACTCGGTAATCTGTATGAACCGTCGTTTACTGAATCAAGGTTTGCCCTCAACTACTCTCACCCCAGAAAATCTCTTGCACATATACGGTTCTCTAGTTAGTCCTACTTGTCATCATCATGAACCTAGCCAACTTCCTGAGTCTTTTTAGTTTACCCTTTATGCAACGGGCGGTACTGGGTGGTGTACTGCTTGGTATTTTAGGGGGAATTTTGGGCAGCTTTTTAATCCTGCGTCGTCTCTCTTTATTTGGGGATACCGTAGGACATTCGGCAATGCTAGGAGTAGTTTTAGCTGCTTTATTGGAACTTCCTGCGACTTGGACGCTAATTGGTTTTACCGTTGCTTTTGGTTTGGGAGTAATCTATTTAATTGACAGAACCGATTTGGGTAGCGATACAGTATTGTGCGTTTCTCTATCGGGTTCGATCGCTTTAGGCACAATTGGCTTTAGTTATTTAAAGGGATATCGGGGTAATTTATTATCGATTTTATTTGGCGATATATTGGCAATTAGTAATACAGATTTAATTTTATTGTTATTACTCTTAGCTGTAACTTTAGTCTGGTTAATTATCAGTTTACCAGAACAAATCTTACTCACTCTCAACAGCGATTTAGCCCTAGTCAAAGGCATACCCGTTCGCGGTCATCGCTATTTTTTTATTGTTCTTTTGGCAATTACTATTGCCCTCACTATTCGCGCCGTTGGTATTCTACTGGTCAACGGTTTTTTAGTTATTCCTGCTGCAAGTGCGAGATTAATTTGTCAACAGTTTGTCCCGTTTTTAGCCACTGCTGCTGGTATGGGTGCGCTGAGTGGGGTAATGGGAATGATTGTTTCTGGCGCGATCGATCTCCCCAGTGGTCCAAGTATTGTTTTGGTTCAGTTGTTTGGGTTTTTGGCAGTGGTTTTATGGTGTCGGCAGAGTTGAAGGTTTTGGATCAAAAAATCTTAAATTTACATTTTAGACAAAATAACATCACAAAACTTCATAAAAAGAATAATGATTATTATTTTCAGTAGTGAGAGAATAACAAAAATTTAGCTTTTATAAAGCCCGATTGAATTCAATCGATCAGAAAAATAATCATTATGTGCCAGTTCTGTGATTCTTGTGCTTCAAATAGCACCAAAAATACTACCATTTATGGAACGGATGAAGCCGATTTATTGGTTGGTGGTTCTTTAACCGATTATATTTTCGGGAAAGCGGGAGACGATTCTCTTTCTGGTCATGGAGGAGATGACTATGTCTTTGGGAAAGAAGGCAACGATAGTATTTTAGGAGGAGAAGGCAATGACTATCTCGTAGGTGATAGTTTTATGGCGGACAACACCGCAATTAGTAACGATACGATTCGTGGTGGTGTGGGTAACGATGAATTAGTGGGTGGTATCGGACAAGATCAATTATTTGGTGGTCATGATAACGATCAATTATTTGGAGAAGAAGACAACGATAAATTACATGGCGGTCGAGGAGAAGACTATTTAGATGGGGATGAAGGAAATGATAAGTTATTCGGAAATGCGGATAACGATACTTTGTGGGGAGGTAATGGAGTTTTCTCTGGAGAAGATCGCGATACTCTCATAGGAGGTGATGGTAACGATATTCTAATGGGTGGTATTGATAATGATGTCTTAAATGGTGGCAATGGCGGAGATCGATTTGCGTTTGTTGACTCTAAAAGTTTTGTAGAGGCTAATTTAGGGGTAGACCGAATTCAAGACTTCGGTAAGGGAGAAGATCAAATTATTCTTGATAAGAGAGTATTCCAAGGTTTAAATGGTGGCGTAAATAGAGATACCCCTCTCGACTCTAGCAAATTTGCTGTGGTTAGTAATGACGCAGCAGTGGCAGTAAGAGATGAGTTAATTGTTTATAGTAGTAGTTCTGGTAAATTGTTTTATAACGAAAATGGTAATGATAATGGCTTTGGAGAAGGAGGTCAATTTGCCATCTTGTCAGGACAACCCGATTTAGTAGCTCAAGATTTCATTGTAGCTTGATTTTTGGCTCAATTTATAACTTCTAAGCTTCCATTTCCGCTTTTGATTTTGGGGGCGCATTTTCTGCCAAGATAATTAATACGGGTATCGATACAGATTCTAGAAGTTGCAAGAATTCTTCTCTATCTGCTACAGGATCGAGCGCGCCAGTAACAAAGGCAGCAGGGGCATATCTCGCGCCAGGTTTTGAGGTGATTTGATGTTTTTGGGCGATAAATTTGGGAGTTAGTTTGGTTTCATCCACATAGACGTGACGTTTATACATCAAATGAAGAAAGGAAGGGGTAGTGTTGAGATAGTATAACCCTTGTCCGATAACAGGCGATCACGCAGTGCCTCGCGAAGCGAGACCGCACTAGATTTTTAACTCAGATCTTGCACCATCGGGTAAACCCATAACTCGTAAAGGTCCTTGCCAAGTGGGAGCGATTAAGATTAGTTTAGAAACTATCTCTGGATTATCTTGAGCAAATTTTAAGGCATATCCCGAAGCATGACCCGCAGCAATGAGGATAATCGGGCTTTTTAAAATAGATTTAACAAAATCTCCCAACAACTGCTGAAATAATGCAGGATTATAATCCACAGGGGGACATTGAGACTCGCCAAACCCCAACCAATCTAGAACTGTAACTCGATATTGTGTAGCCAGTAGATTGGCAATAGCTTTCATTTCCGTGCGACTGGAAACCGTACTAAAAGCAGGAAGTAACAGTACGGGGTTTCCCTCTCCGATAGTTTCATAGACTATTTGATATTGTTTGTCTGAAAAATTCCAGTTGTAAACATTCTTTGTCCCGCCAATACTAGAGTTGAGTTGAGTTTGATTGGTTGCTGTAGTCATAGCTATTAGTGAAGAGAAATCTATCTACAATAGGATCTTAGTCAGATATTTAATTAACCTTATAGTTAATAACTTGAGGCTAATTTTATTCATAGCGAGTCATTGTGTGATAATCATTATCATTTTATCCCGTTTGAGTTTCAAATCAATTCTGCTCTTGCCTGAGTGAGAACTTTTCCCGCAGATTGGGCAAAAATCACAGTGAGTAATAGCCCTAAAATGAAATCTGGCAAAAATGAGTTAGTTAGAAATACCAATCCAGCAGTTATTAACACCGAAGTATTGGCAATAATGTCATTACGGGAACACAGCCAAACCGAGGACATATTGATATTGTCTTTACGGTGACGAATCAACAGTAAAAAGCAGATTAGGTTAGCTACTAAAGCTAAAATACCTATCTCTCCCATTAATTGGACTGTGGGGACGGTTTGAGCAAATAATTGATAGGTAGCTCTGGCAAATACCGCGATCGCAGTAAGAAACATAATGCTGCCTTTGAGTATCGCCGATCGCGCCTGGGCTTTTTTACCTTTTTGAATGACGAAAAGGCTACAGCCATAAACTAAAGCATCCCCTAGCATATCTAAGGAATCCCCTGTCAGAGATAGAGAGGCTGCCTTAATTCCTCCGCTAAACTCTACCACAAACATCACTGCATTAATTGCCAAAATAATCCACAGTATTTTAGCTTGGCGTTTTTGTAGCTTTTCTAATTCCTTGGCTTTGTGCTGACAACAATGTTCTGCCATTTTTTACTTTAACGTTCAAAAGAATGTTTGAATAAGATATATTTTATCTTTAAACGTTCAAAAGAACATTAGAATGTAAGCTAAATTAAAATGATAAAAACAAAAAAAGACTAAAGCATACTAAATAAAAGCTAAACTAACTCCTGCAAAGAATAGCTGAGAATATCGGTTACACGTCGATCTTTTAGAGAATAATAAGCTAATTTACCATCATTACGATATTTAAGTAATTTCAAATCGCGCATTTTCCGCAAATGATGAGAAGCGGTAGCAATCTTGACATTCAACATGGCAGCAATATCACAAACACAAAGCTCATCGCCGTTTCTGAGGGCATAAAGTATCTTGACTCGCGAGCGGTCTGCTAAAGCATTAAAAATAACCGTCATTTCCTCTAAAGTATCCTCTGAAGGAAAAGTTGACCGAATTTGTGTCACTAAATCGGTGTTGAAACATCTTACCTGACAAATATCGTCTGCTTTGGTTTTACTCACGGGTATTTAAGGGCAACTGCTAAATCTATTTAGTTCAATGGTACAAGATACTTGAATTCCTAATGGGTGGGACGAGCGATCGCTCTAGAAAAAATCACTCAATCGCCAGACTGGGTTTAACAATTGCTGGCACAATACGTTGACAAGCCATTTTCCCACCGCCAATGTTTCTGGCAACAGGACCAATTTGCAAAGCAGCCAAACCACCCATAATAAAAAAGTTGGACTTGGGCAGACGTAAATGTTCGTCTAGTATGGGTAAACCGTTAACTATTTCTGTGGGATAAGCCTCAAGTACGTCTTGTAATAAGGGATGCTCTTTGACATTAAATTTCGTACCAGTAGCTAACCAAATACGGTTAAATTGATGGCGAGGCACGGCTGGGAAACCCAGCCATGTGCAATCGCCATGTTGATGTTTGCTTCTATCGTGACAATAAACCTGCCAGAGATTATCTTGCCACTGTGCGTCGCTGACTTGACAGCATTCATCGATCCTCACCTTACCTTCATGAGATGCTTTTCTTAATTGCAGCATCATTTCGGGAGTCATCGAACCTCCATTACGGGCTTGCTGTATTTGCTGGTAACGGGCAGACCAATCGGTTTCAGCGTGAAAATCTTTAAGATATTTTGGTCCTAACCAACCAGGATCGGCATCAAAGATTTTTTCTTGTAACTGTTTTCTGGTCATCAAGGTAACAGTTGCACCCAGGTTTATCGCACCTTTGGCTAAATGTCCGCTAGTTAAGCCACCACCAACGATTAAAATCTCTTCTCCTGTTAGATTAAGATGCTTTAAATTTACTTGTTGCGAATGACACAATCTATCTGAGGGATAATCTGAGGTAATTTTCTCTACCCAATGGGGAAGCTGTACTTTACCACTTCCCGTAGCTAGTACCACTCTACGGGCGATGATAGTTTCTCCCGTATCTAAAACTAATTGAAATCTAGAACGAGAAGCACGTTTAATCGGTGTAATCTGACTTACTTTAGCGGGATAAACCTTACCTGCTAACTTCCAGCGACGAATTACCTCATCACAAAAATCGTTGAAAAGCTTTGTTCCTGGTCTGTCATAGGGAGGAAACAATTCACTATGTTTATGTTCGGCAAAGGTTCTTAATTGATGGGGGTTGGGATCGGGATGATGGACGGCAGGCGATCGCAAATAAGGAATTTGTTGTGCTGCAAATTGTTGCTGCCATTGACTCATCCAGGTTTGACTCGGATCGAAAACTAGGAATTTACGATAATGCTTCGCACTTTTTTGTAAGAGGTGGGTGGTCAAAGTTAGAGCCTGAACTCCTGCGCCAATAATCGCTAGGTCTATATACTTAGGTAATTTCACTCGCGGAAAATAATGATAATGATTATCTATATCACTATATAATAATGATTATTATTTTAATTGACGAGCTTCCCACTAGACTTTATGACTTCTACTAATCAACATCTCTCCTTATTCCATCGCCCTCGTCGCCTTCGTCGCACCGCATCCTTACGTCGTATGGTGCGGGAAACCCAATTAACAGTTAACGATCTGATCTATCCCGTGTTTGTCATGGAAGGAGAAAACCAACAAGAAGAAATTCCTTCGATGCCAGAAATCTATCGTTATTCCCTCGATTTGCTGCTGAAAGAAATAGCCGATGCTGCTAATCTAGGGATCAATGCAGTTGCTCTATTTCCTCTGATTTCTACAGAAAAAAAAGATAACGCAGGCACAGAAAGCTATAATACCGATGGTTTGGTACAACACACTATAAAAGCAATTAAACAAGAAATTCCCGAAATTACCATAATTACTGATGTGGCACTCGATCCTTTTTCTACTTACGGTCATGATGGCATAGTCAAAGATGGCAAAATTCTTAACGACGAAACAGTAGAAGTTCTGGTGAAACAAGCAATCTCCCAAGCAGAAGCAGGAGCAGACATAGTAGCCCCTTCCGATATGATGGATGGTAGAGTGGGTGCAATTCGTCAAGGCTTAGATGCTGCTGGTTACTTCGATGTGGGAATCTTAGCTTATTCCGCTAAATACGCTTCTGCTTATTATGGACCTTTCCGCGATGCTTTAGAATCCGCCCCTCAATTTGGCGACAAACAAACCTATCAAATGAATCCTGCTAACAGTCAAGAAGCGATTAAAGAAGTAGCCTTAGATATTGCTGAAGGTGCAGACATGGTAATGGTCAAACCAGCTTTAGCTTATCTAGATATTATTCGTCGCATCAAGGAATACACCAACTTACCAGTTGCTGCTTATAACGTCAGTGGGGAATATGCGATGGTTAAAGCTGCTGCACGGCAAGGTTGGATTGATGAAAAGAAAGTAGTTTTAGAAACTTTGACCAGTATGAAACGGGCGGGGGCAGATTTGATTTTGACTTATTTCGCCAAACAAGTAGCTTTAATGCTGCGATAAAAAACCCAAAATTTTTCAAGCAAATTCATTCAATTTAATTCAAAAATATACGATGATTATCGCTGTAGCCAGTCCGACTGGTGCGGGTAAAACCCACTGGATTCATCAACAAATAACCCAAACCAATAAACCTGTAGGTTATTTCAGTCCGCAAACCGATTCTGTACCCATTGATGCAATATATCTCCAAAGTGAATACCCTCAACTTAAGCTTTATCGGGCAGGAGAAGAAGCAGCATTAAATAACACCATCACTTATCTTGAAATTCCCTGGTATTTGGATTTAGCAGGAATTGAACCTTTACTGCAAACTTTTAACTCCCATCGAGTAGCCATAATTCCAGACGATACAGATAGTACAGAATTAAAGACTTGGGCGGATGAAATTATTCCAGGAGATTGCATCACTAAGCCAACTACAGCCTTACAGATTCATCGGGGAGTTTTGACAGGGGAAATTTTAGATTTTGATAGTTTGGCTACTTTTTGGCTGGAACTTACCCAAGGTGCTTATGGTAAGGTGGTTCGGGCAAAGGGAATCTTCGATTTAGTGGACGGACAAATTTATTATGGTGACTTTAGATTTGGGAAATCGGAATTAGAATTTAAACCCTTAAATTTACCCCGTTGGTTAAATGGTAAACCAGATCGCAAGAGCGGTTTTGAGATAGTGGGTAGTAATTTAGATCAAGCTGAAATTGCTCAAACAGTCCGAGATTGCTGCGTTCCCGAATCGGCAATTAATTATTACCAACAACAAGTAAAAGAATCTTTAGCAACTGAATTAGAAGTAGTATGAAAATAGCAGTAATGTCCTGTATTCATGGTAATTATGCAGCTTTAGATGCAGTTTTACTGGATATCGACCGACAAAAAGCCGAAAAGATTTATTGTCTGGGGGATTTAGTGGGTTATGGTCCTTATCCCAATGCAGTAGTCGAACAAATTCGTTCTTTAGATATTCCCACCGTACAGGGTTGTTGGGATGAAGATATTGTGGAAGGACTAAACGCCTGTGATTGTAGTTATCCTTCCCTATTGGCGGAAAAACGAGGTAAAATCGCCCACGAATGGACAAATAAGCAAGTCAATCCCGAAGTTAGGGAATATTTGGCACAACTACCCCATACCTATAAAGAAGATAATCTCTGTTTCGTACATGGTAGCCCCAATAGCAACCACGAATATTTGTTACCCGAAATGGATGCCTTTACTGCTTTAGAAAGAGTCCTTTCCAGCGATGCAGATCTATTATTTTGCGGACATACCCACGTTCCCTATGTTCGCACCCTAGATTCTGGACAATTGCAGGTTAAAGTTCATCAACCCAATCAAAACAAACAACCCACTGTTAGTTTTAATACTCCCCTAAAACGAATTATCAATGTCGGTTCGGTAGGCGAACCCCGTCATGGTCGTCCCAATGCTACCTATGTCATTTATGATACGGAGACACAAGCAGTAAACTTGCAGGAAGTGGAGTATGACTATCAAACAACCTGCGCTGCCATATTAGATGCTGGTTTACCGCCGATTTTTGCTTGGCGTTTGGCTAGAGGCTTGGAATTTGCTGAAAAAGCCGACGATCCCACTCATGTATGCGAACGTTAATAATTCGAGCCAAAAAAAGAATGAAAACAAATCAAGTAATTAAAACAGAAGAATACAAGCAATATACTGTTAGGGAACATCAGAGAAGGTTGTTTAAGAGAGTATATAAGTTTGTTTGTGCTGGTTGCGACCGCAAAGTAGAAAGAGAAACTTATGCGGTATGTTGTCCCAGTTATGGGAATAAATGCAATGGGAAGAAAAGTGATTGTCGTCGGGCTAATAATTAGTTCCACTTTATTCAGTGTTAAATGGTTGAAGAAGGGAATTGGGATTAGTTGTTAATTTTCATTTCCATTTTTCTGTATGAATTAAATCGAGAAGATCGATGTCTGTTGGGATTGCCTCACGAATAGTATATTGCATAGGTTAGTGAAATGCGATCGCAAGTCAATCACTAATCTTCATCTCCAAGATCGTCTTCAGTAAGTAAAGCTTAAAAACCATATTTTCTTTCGTTTGGGAGATCGCACTTTCCACCCACTTTACAAACTACATAACAAAAATAGCTAAAAATGATATCAAACAAGATTTAAAGCAATTTTTAAAGCTTTTTGCACGTCAATAGATAAATCTGGTGATAAGTTGCCTAGTTTTCTTTGAAAAACCGATGTACTTACTGTAGCTATTTTATCGGCTCTAATCAAAGATGTTTTCTTCAAGCCTGTTTGTGAAAATTGAGCATCACTATCTTGAATCAATACCCAGCTATTTTGTAAACCACCAGCAGGAATTTTGGAAAATATACCCACAATAATTACTTCTTCTCGATGTACTGCTAGAATTAGTGCGGGTCTTAATTTAGCAGAAGTTAGATCGCTAAAAGGAAATCTGACTAGCCATATTTCTCCAGGTTGAGGTTTAGGTATCATAGATATCTTCTTCCTCATCATTCCATTCCATAAAACCAGTTTCAGCTAGTTGCATCATTTGTAGAGTTTCTAGTTTTTCTTCTAAATCTTCCATTAGTGTTATTTGTTCTTGTATCGGTAACTGAAAGATCATTTGTTTGATTTCTTCTAATGTTGGCATAGTTTTAAAACCGATCTAGTCATCTCGATTATTATTGTCTCAAATTGATGAAGGGATGAGATAAATGCGATCGTTTTTTTGAACTGCTTTACAAATTTCAGGCGATCGCTCAATCATTTTTTGAATTACTATTTTTAGGTTTCGATATTTTAACTCTCCACTTTTCTGACAAGATTGTAGCGCGATCGCTCATTTCTTTCAGTTTACTTTCTCCTTCTTGAGCAAGTGTTAATATTTCTTTTAATTCTGATTCATTCAAACGGTCTACTTTTATCTTTAACCTTCTAAACATTCCTTAATATAGTTTGTGATTCTATTCGACGATGTACTTATACCGATTTTATCAATGTTTTTATGGAGTAATTATAGATATAATGATTATCATTCTTAAAAATACACAAATCGATGTGGGCAATATTAAGCGGAATTGAAGGAAATATCGCTGCTTACGAAGCAGTATTGGCAGATATCAACCGCCAGCGCGTTAAGGTAGAAGCATTGTATATTTTGGGGGATATTATTGCAGCTAATCCAGATAGCGAAAAAGTAATTAGACGAATTCAGAATCCTTTACCTGGAGAATTAGAACCCCAAGTATGTGTCGGCTGGTGGGAAGAACAATGCTTTGCCTTACACGGTTTGGGTTCGACAGCAGAACCCACAGAATTAATCGATCGCTTTGGCAAAGAAACTGCTAAACTACTTTGGGATTCTGTATCTCGCGAAATTGTACAGTGGTTACGTAACTGTCATTTTGGCTTCTTTGAATTAGATTGTTTGTTAATTCACGGTAGCACTGTTAGCGTCAGTGATGAGTTAACCCCCGAAACCCCACCCTGGCAAATGCTAGACCGCTTGCAAAGAGTACAAGCAAATCATCTCTTTTGTGGTCGTTCGGGTCAAGTATTTAAATATCAGCTACAAGGAGGTTCGGTAAATAGTTCGGTGATGACTTTAGATCGCCAGCAACCCTTGCAAACTATTACTGCACCCAAAAGAAGAGTTATTGGGGTAGGAAATATAGGCAGAGAATCAGGAAAGGCTACTTATACGCTCTATAGCCCCAAGAGCGAACTCGCCAAAGGCGAGGCACTGCGTGAACGCCTTGAGTTTAAGACAGTTTACTATGGCAGTAAAAAAGGATTTGGTAATTAAAAAGCAAAAAGTATCTCTACTATTTTAAGGCGATCGCTTTATTATCTCTAAGTCTCGGTCAATCTCGGAATCAATTGCGCTAAATTACAAGGACGATGGCGAGAATCGAGTTGATCTTTGATAATACTCCATCCCGTTTGACAAGCACCGCTAGAACCAGGTAAACAAAAGATATAAGTCCCGTTAGCCACCCCAGCCAAAGTCCGAGACTGAATGGTAGAGGTTTTAATTTCTTGATAGGAAATCATCCGAAATATTTCGCCAAAACCCTCGATTTCCTTATCTAGTAATGGTTTAATGGCTTCTGGAGTGCCATCTCGTCCTGTAACTCCCGTACCACCAGTGGTTAAAATTACTTGGACAGATTCATCTGCCACCCATCTGGATATGACAGCGCGAATTTGGTAAATGTTATCGGGAACAATGGTTTTTTCTGCTAAGTAATGTCCTGCTGTGGTTAAATTATCTACCAATATTTTGCCCGATTTATCATCAGCTTCAGTTCGCGTGTCGGAAACTGTCAGTACGGCAATTTTCAAAGGTAGCAAAGATTCGTTTTGGTTCATTTTTTAGTTCTTATCGAATTAAGCTTTAAGGGAAATATTTTTCTACTTCTAAAACACTTTTACCAAAACAACTATTCACGATCTTTGTTACGCGATCGCTGTTTAAGTTAGGCAAAGAATTGCTTGTAGTTAATTCTAAATACCCCGACTCACGATAAACAAAGAATCTAATTTTGTTGTCTTCCCACAGCCAAACTTCGGCAATCTTTAAGTATTGATATTTAGTTAAATCGTCGATACTCCCTGATGTTAGATTTATTTCTACTGCCAGATCTGGCTTGTCTTTATCTATCTCAAAACAGTAAGCTACGTCAGGTTCTTTCCCTTCTTTTCCTTCTTCCTTGAGGGTAGTTTGATTGTAAGGAAACAGTGCAAAGTTATTTTTACGGCAGTAAGTCCAAATAATTGCTCTAATATAATCACCAATCAATTCATGGTTACGTCCTGGGGACACGATCGTAATTACTCCGTTGCGAAATGAGACACGTTTACTCGGCAAATCCAAACTAATATATTCAGCCCAAGTCGTATTAGTGATTGTGGTAATGCGATCGCTTTTTTGTGTTCCAATACTTAACATTCTTACTTAGGGGATATAGTTACTTTGATTCTTTACTAAATTTAGAATATCAGACTAAAAAATCTAATTAATTAAGGCAATCGATTTACGAATTTGTAACACTATCTTAATTCCGCAGACCTTTAAGAACGAGATAAAATGATAATCATTATCAATATATTGGAAGCGAACTAACTCAAAAATATGACTCGCCTCAACTATACCCTGTCCGATGCCTTGCCATCCTTACCCAAAAGCGGAATGCCAGTAACAATTATTACTGGTTTCTTAGGTAGTGGTAAAACTACCTTACTCAATCAAATCCTACAGAATAAAGATAATCTGAAAATAGCGGTATTGGTCAATGAATTTGGCGATATTAATATTGACGAGCAACTACTGATTTCAGTGGAATCAGATATGGTAGAACTCGATAATGGTTGTATCTGCTGTACCATTAATGACAGTTTAGTAGATGCAGTTTATCGAGTTTTAGAGCGAGAATCAAAAGTAGATTATTTAGTAATTGAAACTACAGGAATAGCCGATCCGTTGCCAATTATTATTACTTTTCTCTCCACAGAATTAAAGTTTTTAACTCGTGTTGATGCGGTAATTACGGTTGTGGATGCAGCAGCTTTTGATGCTAAACATTTTGATAGTCAGGCTGCTTTAAGCCAAATCAGATATGGCGACATGGTTATTTTAAATAAAATTGACTTGGCAACTGAGGATAAAATTAGCGAAGTTAAAGCATTTATAGAAAATATTAAACCAGGATTTAGAATTTTACCCAGCGAATATGGCAAAGTACCTTTAGCTTTAGTTTTAGATATTGGTTTAACCCAAGCAGATGATTATCAAGGTGAAATTTCCGAGTTTCGACGAGATAAATCGGCTTTTAATAATCATTTAGCTAATGATGGTTTTAGTTTCGTTTCTTTCACAAGCGATCGCCCGTTGGAGATTGAGAAATTTGAACATTTTCTCACCGAACAATTATCAAACAATATATTTCGCGCTAAGGGAATATTATGGTTTCAAGAAAGTCCTGCCCGACATATTTTTCAACTGAGTGGACCTCGCTACGATTTACAAGATGCTGAGTGGACTTCTCAACCAAAAAACGAACTTGTCTTTATCGGACGCAATCTAGATGAGTCTTTAATTAAACAACAGCTTGATGATTGTTTGGCTGGTTTAATTTTGCCCAATAAATTCAGTCTGCCTAACTTACCCTGGTAAACCTCATGGATTTGTTTTCTCGAACTAATTTAAAAGCCGATCCTGCAAAAGTGAAACAAGTAAAAACCTGGATAGCTGAAATTTTAAACCTAGACGAACAAGTCACTATTTCTTTAAATCAATTGACCTGTCATGAACCAGGTTGTCCGCCCATTGAAACAGCGATTGTCATCATGAAACAACCGCCAAAACAGTATAAAATTCATAAATCTATTGCTGAAATAGAGCGAACGGATATAGAACGATTAATTGAAATTTAAAAGATAAGTGGTAAGAACAATTTAGTGTTTCCCCATCATGAAAATGAGACTGCCCAGACTAACAAACACAACCTTCTAATAATTCTCTTAATTTCTCTCGTTCTAAACCTCAATATTGGCGAATTTATTTCTCAATGCGATTGCTTTTTCTGAGATTTTCTGAGGAAGGACGATTTTTATTGTTTAATTGTATGTATTGCTAGTTATAATTATTAAGCTTAAAATTTATGAGTATGATATAAATTATTAAAATGCTATACTCATTTCAATAATGACAGTAGAAATTAATCTGGATAAGCTAGATCTAGCTTTTAAAATAGTCTCAAATCGCGCTCGAGAAGATATTTTATATCTAGATATCCAAACTGGTTCAATCTTTATCGAAGTACAAGATTCTATTTATTATTTTGCAATTGATAATATTAAAGAAGAAAGTTGTATTCCAAAAGATGTCTTAAATGATTTTAGATCGGGTGAATTTAATAATCAAAGCTCTCTGGAACTTCCAGAGTATGAATCAAGGAATACAGCTCCTGAAGTAATAAATTATCGGATGATATCTTGGTTACATTCTCAAGGTATATACAGCGGTTTGCAGGTTTATAAGGGACAGTAGCAGCAGTGGGCAAACCAGTTACGCAGATGTTGGGGATTCATTAAATCCATCGCTATTTTAATCAGGGTATCAACCAGGGCAAACGCATCTAAATTTCAAAAGCTAGACAGAAAAAGAGATTGAAGAAGTTCAATAGCCTCAAATTAAATTTAATATCTGCATTTTTT
>NZ_LR213918.1 GCF_900659865.1 Hyella patelloides LEGE 07179 | reverse complement strand
GCGTTGCTGAATATGTAATGCTTCAACTCTATTTAGTTAACTTGCAGGAGCGAATAAAAAGTTCTCAAAAGCTTAGAGCTTAGAGGAGGGGCTGTCTTTTGAGGTCTCCTCAAAAGTTTACATTGTCAAGAGATGGGGATACGCCCCGTCTTAGAGCCTAAAGCTACGAACAGTAATATTTTATGCGTCATTACTTAAACCATCAACGCCAAATTTTGTAACAAAAATTACAATCCTCCATTCAAAACAGAACGCGCACGAGACTTTTCTCTTCTTCCAACTAATCTCCTAGATCATCGAGCTACGCTAACTCGCTTAAATGTCACAATGAGCGATAACTTGGGAGATTTTGCCAGACCTGCCAAGTTCCATAAACTTCTATTTACCTCCTGTAACATCTATAAAAGAACCTGTTGTGTATGAAGCCTCATCAGACAATAACCAGAGAATTGCTTTTGCCACTTCAATTGCTTGACCACCTCTTTTCATGGGGATAAATTCTTTGACTTTCTCAATACGATTCGGTTCACCACCACTAGCATGAATATCAGTGTCAATAAAACCTGGACGCACAGCATTGACACGAATTCCCACTTCGGCAACTTCTTTGGCTAAACCAATCGTCATTGTGTCGATCGCTCCTTTAGAGGCAGCATAGTCTACATATTCACCAGGAGAACCAAGGCGAGAAGCACCTGATGAAACATTAACAATAGCTCCTCCTACACCACCATGTTTGGTAGACATTCGTTTAATGGCTTCTCTGGCACACAGAAAACTCCCAATAATGTTGGTAGCAAAGATTCGATGTAGACGAGCAGCATCCATATTCTCAACCCACATTTGTTGCTCTAGAATTCCCGCATTGTTAACCAGTGCTGTTACTGTTCCCAGTTGTTCGTCTACTTTGTTAAACAGAGCGATTACATCAGTCTCGGAAGCAACATCGGCAGAAACAGCGATCGCTTTGCTTCCTAATTGTTCGACCTCATCAACAACCTTCTTAGCAGCTTCTTGATTGTGAAGATAATTGACACAAACAGCATAACCCCCCTCGGCAGCAAGATAAGCAGTAGCAGCACCAATGCCACGACTACCACCTGTGATAATGATGACTTTTTCCATCTGTATTATTAGTTATTTCGGTATAGATTTAATGGATCGAGTTCAAGAATATATTATTAAAAATTATCGTGGCGAACAACCAGTCGGAACTTCATTTATTATCGAAACAGAACATCCCAAACATCCTTTTTTAGCTCATACTCCTACTATGAGAGTACCAATGGCGATTAGTCAAACAGATAATGTTTATCGTGCCATGTACTCTATGTTGTTAGCTGTTTGGCATCACAATCAGCAAAAAGAACGCAAAATAATTACTGTTGCTTGTCCTGGTTTAGGTACGATGACTGGTAAGATGCCTTTTGAACGCGCTGCCAAACAGATGGCATTAGCATACAAAAATTTTATCAATCCATTAGATAAAATGAATTGGGCTTACGCTATTGCCAGACAAAAAGCTATCGGTGCTGGTGGGGATAAATAGTAAATTTTTTCGAGCTTTATAATTGTTTTTCAGCTAATTTAATGGCTGCTTTGTTACTATTTTCTATCAATGTTTCTAATTCTACTGTAGTTAATCTACCGCGATCGACTACTTTTTTACCATTAATAAAACTATAGTCTACATAATCGGTTTGACAATAAATTAATGCTGCTACGGGGTCGGATTGTGTTCCCACAAAACCAGGTTTATCTAAATTAATAGCAATAAAATCAGCAGCCATCCCAGGAGCAAGATAACCGATATCATCTCTGCCTAAAACTCTGGCACCGCCTCTGGTAGCAATATATAGCGCATCGCGGGCTGTCATTATCGAAGCATCTTCATCCCTAACACGGGCGAGTAAAAAGGCTTGACGGGCTTCGTGGAGTAAATTGGTAGCATCGTTAGAAGCTGCACCATCAACACCTAAACCTACAGGTACATTGGCATTAAGCATTTTACGTATCGGTGCAATCCCGCTAGCTAGACGCATATTACTACAGGGACAGTGCGCCACACCAGTACCAGTTTGTCCAAATTTATCAATAGAGCGATCGCTTAGTTTAACACAGTGAGCGTGCCATACATCGTCTCCTAACCAGCCTACAGAACCCGCATAGTCCCCAGGAATCAAGTTAAATTTAGATAGGCTATATTCCACATCTCCTTGAGTTTCTGCTAAGTGAGTATGCAATCTGACTCCTGAATAACTTCTTGCCATAGCTGCTGATTCTCGCATCAGGTCTTGAGAGACAGAAAAAGGGGAACAGGGCGCAAGAACAATTCTGAGCATCGAATATCGATCGTTATTGTGATATTGCTCGATTAATCTTTGGGAATCTTTGAGAATATTTGCTTCTTTTTCCACTAAAGAATCTGGGGGTAAACCTCCTTTACTTTCCCCAACACTCATACTGCCTCGACTGGCGTGAAAGCGCAAACCAAGATCGCTCACAGCACGAATTTGCTCATCTAAAACGCAATCATTAGGAAATAGATAGTGATGATCGCTCGCAGTGGTACAGCCAGATAAAATTAATTCTGCTGCTGCTATTTGAGAACTATAATACATTCCTTCAGCAGTCAAGTTAGACCATAAAGGATAGTGTGCTGTTAACCATTGAAATAAATCACCATTTTGTCCAGCAGGGGTGACACGAGTTAGAGTCTGAAAGAAGTGATGATGGGTATTAACCAAACCAGGTAAAACTAGATGTTTATCTTCTAGATCGATAATTTCATCAGCCTCATTGGGTAATTCCGCCGTTGTCCCCACTTGTTCAATCGCGTTATCCCTAATTAGCAGCCCACCATGACGAATCTCGCGTCGTTGCTCGTCCATTGTGACTAAAGTATGGATATTTTTGATGAGTAAAGTAGACATTTTGCCAGGATTGATTATGAGGTATTAATAAGGACAGTTTAACCTTTATGTAGCGATCGCAAATCAAATTAATTTCAGTATTGCCTACAATATCCATAATACTTATAAAATCGTGGCGCAAGTTTGCTTAATTAGCTGTAATTCCAGGCATTTCAATAAAGTTAGGTAACTTTTTAAGGCGATCGCACCATTGATTTATAGCGGGATATTTATCTAAACTTACACCACCTTCTGGTGCTAGAGCAATATAGGGAAAACAAGCGATATCTGCAATGGTAGGACGACCTAACGCTAACCACTTATATGGGATTAAATGTTGTTCTATTGTCTTGATAATTGACTCTGCTTTTTGTTGTGCTGCCTCTAGATTAACTGCAAAGCCAAACTTCTGATTGCGCCTGGCATCAGCAGGACCACGAGCAATTTCATTTGCTGCTGTTGATAACCATTGAGTTACCTGTGCCATTCCTGCTGGATCGCTGGGGAGCCAAGTTTCTCCACCATGTTTTTTAGCTAGGTAAACTAAAATGGCTTGGGAATCTCTCAAAACTAAACCATCATCTTCTAGTATCGGAATTTCTCCCAACGGATTTAATTGCAAAAATTCTGGTGATTTATGTTGTCCAGCCATAAAATCAACGGTTACAAGCTCATAGTTGATATCTAGCAATGATAAAAATAAACGTATTTTGTAGCAATTTCCTGAAAGCTCTAAGTCGTATAATTTCATAGTCAAAATTTCTTGAGTATCTGGTTGAGTAGTTAATGGCTAAATTCTCAAGCTAAATAGCGATCGCTAACACGAATTTCCACGTGTTCGTAATCAATAATTTTCATTGTTTTAGGCTTTTAGAATGGATAAAATCTAGTTATAGTTACTATTTTTATAGTCAAATATGACTATTCATAGCTTGGTACGGCTTAGTCCGTACAGGGCTAACTACAAGCCTCTTGACCGATTGTCTGTCAAAGACAGAATCACCGACTGCATTTCGGATACAATTCAAGCTGCCGTTACTGTCACAATTGTAAACTCGACCATTACTAGCTCTGAATAATCCTCGCTTGATTCTTTTGCCCAAATATACAGTTTGTTTTTGAATTGGTTCGAGATCGAAGAAACTACACTTGCTCGTATATGCTTCGTTGACTGTAACAACCTTAATTCCTACAAGCTGACATTTGTAAATCAATTGATTAATAAATATTGCGTGCGGAATGGAGGTAAATTTTTGATTGGTCTTTTTGCCCAAATTAACGTTTTGCTTCCAGTTATCATTTTTTCCAATTACTAACATCGTAATCTTGTTCTCAAGCAACCGATTGACTATATATCGGCTAGCTGTGTGGAGGTAATAATCCACTTTGCTGTTTCGCTTTTGAGTTAATCTTTGAATTCGATTAGATGTACGCTGATTTTCAGGTAACAATGATTGAAGCCGAGCTTTGACTTTGTTGTAATAGC
This sequence comes from Hyella patelloides LEGE 07179, assembly GCF_900659865.1. Lineage (GTDB taxonomy): Bacteria > Cyanobacteriota > Cyanobacteriia > Cyanobacteriales > Xenococcaceae > Hyella > Hyella patelloides. Next base: position 12,820 of record NZ_LR213918.1, on the reverse strand, counting down.
GATTGGCACTCTTTAATGCCTTACCACAAACAATAAACGGTTGAAATTCAGGGATATTAGATGTCACACAAGCTAAATTATCAATACCAATATCTCCTCCAGCAATTCGGCACGGTTCTTGATTATTTGATTGAACTTCTTCTACCTCATAAACTACTTCAATTACATAACTACCTCCTTTGGGAATAACTCTGACTTCATTAATGTTTTCGCATTTGGTAGGAATAGACAAACTTGTTCCGCTAGGTTGAATCAACCCTTGCTTCAATGCTTTTTTTGATACTGCCTGGTAGTTATAACTTAAGATATTTCTACCTTTGTTTTTATGTTTGTAGCGAGGTAATTGTGGTTGGCTCTGGAATTTAGAGCTATCCTTTGAATATGCACATCTTGCAGCAAAATAAGATTTAAAGATTTTTGCTACTTGTTTAATTATTAACTGAGACACCTTAGTTGGTAAGGCTTTGTAGTCATCGGTTGCTTTTAACAAGTGATAGAGTTGATTGAAGCTAGGAACGGGTTTGTTGTTAAAAAAGGCTTGTCTGCACTGATAAATCGCACAATTATACAGATTTTTCGATAAAAAACATAGGCTGTCTATCTCACTCCATTCTTGTTTAGATACTTTAATTAAATGCTTTTCAACTAGCTTCATTTTGCTCGTTCTCCAAACATTTAATAATGCACTCAGTTCTTCTTTTCTGTCTTCTCAGACCGTAGACTCTGGCGCAAAAAGAAGTGATTATTGAGATAAAGTCTTGCATTAGGTCTTCTTTTTCTTCTCGTGCTTCGTTAATTACTTCTACATCTTTTCCCTGTGAGTTTAGTAAAACTTTTATGTAGTTAAAACCGACACGAGTTAGCCTATCTTTATGCTCGCAAACAATCAGATTGTAATCATTTCGTTCGAGTATTTTTATGAGTTTTTGGCGCGAGTCATTGACTCCGCTTCCTACCTCCTTAACTACACCAACTATTCTGTAGCCACGAGCAATACAGTATTGCTCTACTCTCAACGCTTGAGATTCTAAGTTCGATCTGTTTTCTGCACTGCTTACTCTGGCATAAACGATTGTTCCTTCTACTAACGTGGAAGTGTCAATCAAAATTGTTCCAGTAGATAACTGACGACCTTTTAATTCGCCACGCTTCCACATTCGATGAGCAGTACGATAACTAATCCCCTGCTGTTTTGCATAGTCACTTAACTTCATGTTTGATATTATAGACTTTAAATGGCTATATTTGTCTATAAAATTAATGAAGTTTTATCCTATTATCTATACCGAACGTTCTATACAAAAAATACTTTACCGATTGTTCAGTATAATGTCAATAGGGCAAACAAGTATACTTGTCAAAAACAGCTAAAAGTTTTTTATGTCCAAAGAAGAAGCACTAATCAAATTAATTCCCGCTTTTAGACAATATGGCTATGAAGGTGCAACCTTATCTTTACTTTCAAAAGCCAGTGGTTTAGGTAAAGCTAGTCTGTACCACTATTTTCCTGGTGGGAAATCGGAAATGGCTGCTGCTGTATTTGAATATGTCGGCGATTTTTTTAGCGATCTGGTACTGAAAACATTACAGGGAGAAGAAGAGCCAAAGTCAAAAATTCAAGCTATGTGCAGAAGTCTAGAAGAGTTTTACGATCGCGGAAGAAACTCTTGTTTTTTAGCAATCATGTCTTTTGGTGAAGCGGATAATCTATTTCACGAGCAAGTAAAAACAAAACTCCAAGGGATGATTGAAACCTTAGCTCAAGTATTGATAGATGGGGGAATTGAACCAGAAATTGCCGAAATGCGATCGCAAGATGCTATTGCGGAAATTCAAGGAGCATTAATCTTAGTCCGAATTTTAGATGAGACAAAAGCTTTTGATAGGATAATTAAAAACTTACCAGAAAAGTTGTTAGGTTAAAACAAAACACCACAAATATAAATATTACTCAGAGATAATACTCAAATTAACTACTTGATTATTGGTTAATGGTTGGCTACTACGAATGATATATTTTTCTCCAGGTTTTAAACCTTCGGTTAGGAAAACTTCGTTTTGTAATGAGTTGTCAATTGTAACTTGTCTTTTAGTAACTGTAGCTTGTCTTTGTTTAGAGTTTTCTTCAGTAACCACAAAAATATAATTTATCCCTGCTTCTTCGACAATAGCAGACTGGGAAACAGCAATTTGTTCTTGATTATTTTCAGGTAATTGAACTTTAGCCAGTAAACCGCTTTTAATCTCGTTATTGCTATTATTTACTGTAATTTCTATATTAATTTTTCTCGTATTAGCATTAGCAACTGGAGCTATTTTACTAACTTTTCCTGGAAAAACTTTGTCTTGGATAGCATCCAGTCTTACTTCAACCGTTTGCCCTAAAGCAACTAAATTTAAGTCCACCGCAGAAATTGGAAGCAAAATTTTAATAGTATTCAAATCACCAACTGAGAGTATTTCTTCTCCTTCTCTAACCAAATTACCTGGTTCTTGACTTTTACTAACCACAATTCCTGTAGTAGGGGCAATTAGTTGACTGTAAGCTTGGCGTTGTGAAGCTTCAGAGATCGCCGATTGTTGGGCTGCAACTCTTCCCATAGCTGTAGTTACCGCTTGTTGTGCAATATTGACTTCTTCTTCTGCTAAAAATACTGCTTGTTGTGCTACTTTGGCAGCAGTTTCAAAAGATTCTGCTTGTTGTTGAGAAATTGCGCCAATTTGGGATAGACTACTATATCGTTGAGCATCATTTTTGGCTTGCTCTAGCTCTATTTTGGTTTCTTGCAAACTTATTTTAGTATTTTTGACGCTTAATTGTTCTCTTGTTAGTTCTGACTCTAAACTAGCCAATTCTGCTCGTTCTTGCTCTACGGTAGCTGCTAAGAGACTATCATCCAAGCGACCTATAACTTGATTTTTATTTACCAAATCTCCCACATTAACATTCAAATCTAATAATCTTCCTTCTACTTGCGATCGCAGAAATGTAGTACTATTTGGTTCTGTTGTACCTACATATTCCTGGGAATTAGCTAAATTTTCGGTAGTTACGGTAGCCACATCAACAGTAGTAATTCGTTGTCTTTGACTGGATTGAAGATTGCTGGGATCGGAATCGTTGGGCGACAATGGTTGACAACTTGAAAGTAAGACCAAGGCTACAAAAGAACAAAAGGTAGACCACAAAAATTTATAGATATTGACCATACATCAATTAAATCTCATTTTAACTCGGTATTGAAACCATAGATATTTTTGATTGTTATTTGTTGATTGCTACTTGCTACTTGCTACTGTAGAGACGGGATAGATCGCGTCTCTACCTACTACTTGCTTTTTGATCCGCACATCCCACTTTACGGATGTAACGCCAAAATACTCAGTTATTATTCAGAAAGATATTCTTCAATCAATTTAGGAAAATAATCATAACCATCTACACCAATCAAGGCAATAATATTAGAACGATATTGAGCCAAATTGCTATTAAAGGCTGTATCCCCTAGCTGACCGCGAATTATGGTCATTAATCCTGCACTTTTGCGCCATTCTAAAGAATTAATTTGATTGAGAAGATACATTGCCAGAGTTCCATAATAAATAGTTTTCCCTCTGTCTTCAATGCTATAGTAAGCTTCTGCTAGATAAGTATAGCTCAGTCCTTGTAAATAAATATCTTGAGCTATTTGAGCTAATTTCGCGCCTTTTTCCAAGTAAGCGATCGCAGAAGTTGGTTGCGCTAAAATAACATAGGCAATACCTAAGCTATTACATCCCAGGGATTGACTTTGTATATCTTCGGTTTTTTCTGCTAGTTGTACTCCCTGTTGCAGATAATTAATTGCTTCGTTATAGGTATCTGTCGCCATAGTACCCAATTGACGAGCCGAAAATACTTTACTGTAACCAAGATTAACTAACGCATTAGTTTCTCCTAGTTTGTATCCTCCTTGGCGTGCCAAAATTAAAGCTCTTTGACTGTAACTAATAGCATCTTCGTAGTTTTTCTGCAAAACACAAGAACGACTTAAATGGTTGAGATTTGCTATTTCACAGGCTTTATCTTCGGCTTTTCTCGCGATTTCTAAGGCTTCTTGATGAAACTTGATTGCTGGTGCATACTGTCCTAAGATGCGTTGAGAATAGCCTAGTAGAGTTAAGATACGGGCTTTTTCTTGAGTACCTTCCACTTGTTTTAAAGGTTCGCTGAGATATTCTAAAGTATTTTGTAAATATTCTCCAGAAAAAGAAATAAAAACACCACCATATAAGGGAAAGTCATCTCGACGAGCAAACAAACGCAGGATTTGTAAGACAATTTGGAAACAGCCTTCTTTGAATTTATTGTTAGTCGTAAAAGTTTGCGATAATTCTAACCAAATAGCAGCAAAAGTTAGAAAAGTACTGTAAGAAAGTTTTTTGCCAAATTGAGCATTATAAGGTTGTTGATCGAACCAAGAAACTAACCCTTGTTGAATGTATTGTAATAAGATAGCTAGCTCTATCCAGCCTGTTAATTCGATATTATTAGTAACTTTATTTAACTCAGCAATTGCTTTTTGCTCGGCTAAAGTTTGAAATAATTGTTTAGGTAAGGGGGCATCAATTTTTTTCACCCAAACTCGCCAAGGATTAGGCTTTTCTTGGGCAAATCCAATACTTCTCCCTGATTCATACATCCAGCTAATTAAATCATCTTCTAATTTAGTAAAAGAGTTTAATCCGTTGGTAATTCCCGTAGCGACTTGTTGACAATTTTGCTTTGATTTTTCATCAGATATATTATTAGTGTTAGCCTGAATTTTTTTTGCTAATTGAGCTAGTTTATCGCGGTTTAAAGGTTGTTTTTGATTGAGATCGATTATTTTAATTAAGGTTACTAAAGGGTTATCTGTTGCTGTATCTAATATTTGTTTGGTTGCAGAGTCGATAGCACTTTGTTGTTGATTAGCTTTTTGCCAACGGTTATATTGAGATTCAATCGTTTCTAAAGCCCTCAAAACACGCTTGGCTTTCAATTTTTTATCTAATTCTTGTTTAGTCGCCTCAATACGCTGAGATAGACATCTTTCCCAAATTTCTCCCGTACCTTTTTCGATACCTCGCTGCAACATAATATACACTCTTTCGGTAGAGGCAATTTTTCCTTGGAGAGTTTTGTCGACAATTTGGTCAATTAAAGTAAAATAGCGTTCTGATAATGATTGGGACATGATTAAGGAAGAAGGAAATAGGAAAGAGGAACAAGGATTAATAAAAAATTAATGTGTACCTGATAAACATGAATGCGAGATGTGTCAAGGTAACTGAGGCTTAGAGAATCGGTGTGTTGACAAGTAACGTAATATCGAACTTTATCAATCATCTTATAAGATTTAATTTGATTGGTTGAACTAATCCACATAAAAATTGCACACTTATTGACTGGGGAACAAACTGTATAACTCTCTCCCTGTCTTTTTGTACTCCCGTCACTCATAAACCTTTTACTAGCAAATTAGATATTGACCAGCTTAAGATTGTAAGTAATCTTTCTCAGAGTCTCGATCGCAGGGCTAATTTATGGGTAAACTAAGAAAATATTCGTTATTAGAATTGGGCTTAATCATCGCAATTGCGATCGCTGTTATTTTAAGAATTCTCAATCTTGGTAGTCGAGAATTTTGGTACGACGAAGTATTATCTTTGTTGCTCTGCACAGGACAAAAAAAGCTTTACACTCACCCTTTAGATGTTCCTTTAGTATTAGCAAATTATAAACCTTTATTGTCTCTCCCTGTAGAAAATGGTTTTGGAGATATTTTACAAACTTTTGAGAAGCTTCTGAAAGGTTTAGTAGCCGAACCCCATCCTCCTTTATTTTATCTAGGACAACATATTTGGCTGCGTTTATTTGGTAATTCTGTCATGGCGATGCGTAGCTTACCAGCACTTTTTAGTATTGGAACAATTTTTTGTAGCTACGGTTTAGGGCGTAAGTTATTGGGCTATCGAGGAGGATTATTATTAGCAGCAGCTTTAGGGTTAAATCCTTTCTTTTTATTTCATTCTCTTAATGTCAGAATGTATTCTGGTTTGGTTTTTTGGACTGTTTTGAGTGGTTGGGCAACTCTAGAATTGGTAGCAAATCGTTCTCAAATAAGGACTAATAAGGTAGTAAATAGTACTGATGAGCAATTAAAGAAAACAAAAAATGATAACAAGATTTTTCGGAAAAATCTTATCTGGAGTCTTATTTTAGTCCTATCTGTAATCGCAGGATTTATGACTTTTTATTACTTCGGTTTTTGGATTGCCAGCTTAGGTTTTTTTGTTGTTTTACTAGACTTTGCTGAAGCAAATAATATTCCAAATCAAAATAGTAATAGTTCAAGAAATAATAAAAATAAAAATATTTTTCAAATACTCATTAAATCCAAGAGATGGCAACGACAAAGCCTGCTTTTAAGTGGTAGTGTAATTATTACAATTCCTTGGCTTCTCTGGGGAACAAGACAACAACTTAATAATGCCGATTTAGGACGTTTTGAATCAGGAAGTAACTTTTTAGAAACTAGTTGGCAACATCTAGAAGGAATTTTAACAACTCTGGGAATTAATATTTTAATAGGAGATTGGGCAAGTATTTTATCTCCCACTATAGTCAATATAGCTGGCTTCATTGCCATTTTCTTAATAGTTGCTAGCATCATTTACTTATGGCGAGAACAACACTTTACTGTGCTTTTAACCGCTATTTGTTTTAGTCTGTTACCCCTTTCCTTAATGGTAATAATTGATGTCATCTCAGGAAAATTTACGGTAGGTTTTGGGTTTGGGCGATCGCTGATTTTTATTCTTCCTGGTTGTCTACTTCTCTTAGTCACTGCCATCATGAAACTAAAACCCCAATGGCAAACTTATACAGCGATCGCTTTACTGATTTGTTATCTTAGCACTAGCGTGGCAGATTTCTCTCTCCGTAATCGCCAGATGTTTCATAACTTAGCCGATATTATCGAGCAGCAACCCAATACCCCTACCCTAATAATCATGAATTCTACAGCTTGGGGTCATGTTTTGCGCTTAGCTTACTATCTTCCAGAAGAAGCACCCATCCAGTTGCTAGCTCGGAAATCTCACCAATTAAATAAGGCTTTAGTTAACACTTTAAACAATAACCCAGAAGCCTATAAGAGACTGATTTGGCTAGACAGCGATCGCCCTGTTTGGGGTTCAGTAACCACCGAAGCCCAAAAGCAAGTAGTACAAAAAACCCTTGCGCAAAAGTTTGAGTTAGAAACAGAAACGCGATTTACTGGAACATGGGAGTTAGATCACTTTGATGTTCTTGTTTATCGCAAATAGATAAGCAGGTAGAGCTAATAAAGATTAAGTTTGATAGTCAGGGTTCAGGATTTAAATAGTGATTTTTCTTTAAATTTAAGTAACTAAGTACTATTTCTTATTTCGCTGCTATTACTCTTATTACTCTATTTTACCTACCCATATTTCCAGGTAAATATCTACCCAAATAACCGATGTCATTGAATTGTTAGATCGCGCAGCATAAAGATATCGTTAAATTAAAACAGTCAATGTCATCAACATCAGATTCTAATAGCAATCCTCTAATTGCTTTTTCCCAAAATTTAGCCGAGATTGCCGAAAATGTGGGTAATTCTCTGGTTGCCATTAACGGACAGCGATTTCCCTGTAGTGGTATTTATTGGCACGAAGGTTTAATTGTAACCTCCGAGGAAAACATCAAACGCTCTGAAGGAGTGACCGTGATTCTTCCTGATGGAGAAACCTCACCCGTTACCTTATTAGGGCGAGATCGTAGTACAGATATAGCTATCTTTAAAACTGAAACTTCATTACCCATCGCACCCATAGATAGTGACTGCGAGCTTAAAGTCGGTCATTTAGCGATCGCTGTTGGTCGGGACTCTGAAAAAGGCTTGTTTGTTGCTCAGGGAATAATTAGCACAGTGGGGGATTCGTGGCGCAGTAGTTTGGGGGGATATATAGATCGCTTTATTCGTTTGGATATTAATTTCTATCCTGGTAGTGGTGGCAGTGCTTTAGTTAATGCAGCAGGAAAAGTTGTGGGATTTAATACTACTGGTCCTCGTCGTAGTGTCTTAACTATCCCAGCAGCGACGATAAATCGCGTTATAGATCGATTATTAGAAACAGGAAACATTAATCGTGGCTATCTAGGTTTGGGAATGCAGCCCGTTTATCTACCAGATTCTTTAGTTGATGAATTATCTTTGAATCATCGTCAAGGACTAATGGTAGTCAATGTCGAAGCTCAAGCTCCAGCAGAACAAGCTGGCATCATACTTGGAGACATTTTAATTGCAATTGAAGATACTTCCATAGCGAGGTTGAGAGATATTCAGGCATATCTAGAACCGCAAAATATCGGAAAAACCTTAAAAATACAGTTGATTCGTGCAGGCTTATTAAAGGATGTCTCCCTGATAATTGGAGATAGTGGGAGAAACAAATGATCGTTAACCAAATAGAGACTGAACTGGCAGCAATTTCTCAACAACTGAGAAGCATTACAGTAGAGATTGACAACCATCGTAGTGGAGGTTCGGGGATAATCTGGTCGGCTGATGGTTTAATTGTAACTAATTCTCATGTTGTCAGGGGTTCAAAGGTAGATGTCAAACTAGAGAATGAAAGAGTAGTCAAAGGGTCGGTAATTGCCCGCGACAATCAACAAGATTTAGCACTCATAAAAGTTGAGGCAGAAAAACTACCTATCCCTAATATCGGTAATTCTCAACTTTTGCGTCCAGGGGAAATCGTACTAGCAATGGGTAGCCCTTGGGGTTTTAGAGGTGCATTGGCTACAGGGGTAATTCACACTACTGAGTGGCAGGAAGCAAATAAAACCAAGCTCAATGGGACAAAGCAAACTTCTTTAAACCAAACTCCTTCTACTTCTGCAATTGTTGCCGATATTCGACTCGCTCCTGGTAATTCTGGAGGTGTTTTAGCTAATGTTCTTGGTGAAGTCATTGGAATTAATACAGCAATTTATAGGGGTTTGGCATTGGCAATACCATCTCATCAAATAGCAGATTTTATCAAGTCAATTCCCTGATGATTCGCATTATAGTATGTGGCTCAAACTCAATCGTACTAGCAGGTTTGGTCAGTATTCTCGATTGCCAATCCCATTTACAAATAGTGGGTAGTTTTCTCGATCGAGTCAGTCCACTCTCTTTGGGCGATCTCCAAGCCGATCTCTTGTTATTAGAGCAAACCTCTCAGACGAATTTGGAGTGGTTAGAGCAATGGATGTTAACGGCTAATTTCGAGCTTTCTGCTATTTTATTGACCGATTCTTTAAACGCAGAAGAGATCGGCGAATATTTTAATATGGGCTTCAAGGGTTTTTTGCCCCGTCTGACGAATACTGAAGAAATTACAGCAGCGATTGATGCTGTCATAGCTGGTTTAATTGTAATTCATCCAGAGTTGGCATCTTTTGGTGAAACCGAATCGGCGATTACCCCCTTACCTCCACTAGAAATTTCCCTAACTTCTAGAGAAGTCGAGATTTTGCAGTTGCTCAAGACTGGTTTGGATAATAAAGAGATCGCCTCTAGACTTCACATATCTAAACATACGGTCAAATTTCACCTCAGTTCGATTTTCTCCAAGCTTGATGTCTCCAGTCGTACCCAGGCAGTTACGTTAGGATTGCGACAGGGGTTGATTAGTCTTTAATTTTTCTAGTGATTGCGATCGCCTTTAAAAATCTTCAATACAAGTATAGACTTTGCTTTTCTCAAAACTGATTAATAATACAGGTTGCACTTTTTATAGTAAGACCTGGAAATTTATCAGCATCTTTTCTTTCAGAGATTAACTTAAAGCAACATCACTACGATCGTACGTTTTGCGGGAGTTACTGCTGGGTTTACCTTGAATGCTCGTCCAATAGTTGCTATCAACATCCACGCCAATTTCGGCTGCGGTACGAGCTAAAAGGGATTGTTGACGGTGCTTGATATTGTGATGATGACGATTCATTAAAGCGCGAGCTTTTTGTTGTGCAGACATAGTATTTATATTTATCCTTCTGATTATTTATCGAATTATTAAATTCTTGATTTTTTGATTGTTATAAATCATGGTAGCATCTTTATCATAAAAATAGCTATTTTCTGTAGCAAAAAATACATTTTGCAAAATGTCAGGTAATGTCGATAATTAAATGAAGAAAGTAGAGTTATTAAACTGAAAATCTTCAATAGCGATCGCCTAAAACTCAACTATTCAACACTCATAAAACGGCGTTGGTGATTTGATGTATGACGTATTTGCGTAGCTTATCCTTTAGGACAAAGTGTTTCTGTTCGTCTATCACGGATACCGCTACGCGACCGAAGGAAGTCCGTGATTGGCATATAGCTTTAAGCTCTAAGACGGGGCGTATCCTAAAGGACTAGCGAAGCCGTCGTAAACTCTTGGGGAAACACGGCGGTCACACGATGGTCACGGGTCAACCCCAAAGCAAAGAATTGGATATGCTGGGGAGACCGAGTGCATCCCTCTCGCTCAGAATACGCCACCTCCCCAAGAGACACTAAGCTCTAAGCTCTAAGCTCTAAGCTTTAAGCTTTTTTAAGAAGAGTATAATATGAAAATCAAAAAATCATACCTTGATTCACCAACACTCATAAAACAAGTTTTTAACTATTTTCATGGTACGGTTTGAACTATAGAAATCTCGAATAAATAGCTTGTAATCTAAAGCGCATCAACAATTTAATCAACCCAATTTTTAAAATCAGATCAATGAAATTAGCAGCGATCGACATAGGAACTAATTCCATCCACATGATTATCGCAGAGGCAATTAGCAAGAGTAACTTTGAAATTATCGAACGCGAGAAGGAGATGGCAAAACTGGGTGCGGGAGTCTTTGCTTCTAACTATATAAGCGATAGTGCATTTCAAGTTGGTCTAGAAACTATTGATCGCTACGTTCAACTGGCGGATCGTCTGGGCGTAGACGAGATTATTACTGCTGCAACCAGTGCAATCCGCGAAGCCCATAACGGAGAAAATTTTTTAAACGAAGTAGCAGCTCAAACAGGTCTTTGTCCGAGAATAATTTCAGGACAAGAAGAGGCGCGGTTAATTTTGCTGGCTGTCCGTAATTCGATCGCACTGGAGGAAGATAAAGCTTTGGTTTTAGATATTGGTGGTGGTAGTACAGAAGCAGTGATAGGCGATCGCTCTCAGATTTTTTTTAGAGATAGTATGCCTTTAGGGGTTCTACGTCTGCTGGATATGTTTGAAGATAAAGGTGCTGTCGGTATAGAAGGACGGGGCGTTTTAGAGGCTCATATTCGCTTTATTGCTCAACAAATTTTTGAACAGATACATCCTATTGGCTTTGATCGCTTAATTGGCACATCAGGAACAATCCGCACTATGGGAGAGGCAGCACATATAGCTGCTGGTGGTGAATCATGGCAGTCGGTTAATGCCGAAGTGGTACAGCTAAAAGATATCAGTACATTAACCCAAAAACTGTTGGAAATGAAACTCGAAGAACGTGCCAACGTCGATGAAGTGAGCGACAAACGCGCTGATGCCATTCATCTAGGGGGAGTACTACTGGTGCAGCTCATGGAAATGGCAGGAGTTCCAGAAATTACTCTTTGTGATGCTTCCCTTAGAGAAGGAATGATTTTAGATTATTTGAAACGGCATTCTCCAGAACTTGCCGATTTTCCCGAACCCAAAAATTTACGATACCGTAAAGCAGCCTACCTTGCTTATAAGTATGAGTCTGATTGGAAGGAAAATTGCCATGTTGCCAACCTAGCAATACAAATATTTGACCAAACTCAAAAACTGCATGAGTACGGTGATTTTGAACGAGAAATTTTAGAATTTGCTGCTCTACTTCATGACATAGGGCAATTTATCTCTTTTAGAAAACATCACAAAAACTCGCGTCATATCATTAAAAGAACCGACCCGAGAGGATTTACGGATGAAGAAATACTTTTGATTAGGCAATTGGTCCGCTACCATTGTAAAGCCAAGCCCACCAAGAAACACAAAAAGTTTAAAAAGCTCTCTAAACAAGATCGTCGCCTCATAAAAATGCTTTCAGGAATTCTGAGGATTGCGGTTGCTTTAAACAAAACTAAGAATCGACGGGTCAAAAGTATTGCTTGTCAGATATCGGAGGAAAAGTTAGAAATAAGTGTTTCTGGTGCAGACAATCTGGAAGTAGAAATTTGGGCAGCGCGTCGTAGTCGCCAGGTTTTCGCCGAAGTGTTGAAACGCCAGGTTAAAATTCATAAAATGTTGGCTTCGGAGTTGAAAACTGAGTTGGAATTAGAGCAGTTTTCTATCTGATAAGACATCAGCCAAAGAATGCTCACTAAAAAAGGGATTGTCGGGAAGAAGCAATAAAATTAAAAGATAGATTTGTGAAATGCGGATTTAGAATAAGTGGGAAAAATTAATTACACACTTTATTTATTTTAGAAAAAGCCTCAAACAAAAAAACGCCCCCCTATTTCTAGGAGGACGCTTTTTAAAATCTGATTCAACAGTAGTTAAACTTAACTAGTAGCCTAACCGTTGATAGCAGGAGCAGTTAATGCTACGGGAGCAGTTTCGCCTGCTGCTAAGTCTAAGGGGAAGTTGTGCGCGTTTCTTTCGTGCATGACTTCAAATCCTAGGTTAGCGCGGTTTAAGATATCAGCCCAAGTGCTAACCACACGACCTTGAGAGTCGATGATTGATTGGTTGAAGTTGAATCCGTTGAGGTTGAATGCCA
>NZ_LR213917.1 GCF_900659865.1 Hyella patelloides LEGE 07179 | reverse complement strand
ATTTTTTAGGTACTTTCAAATATTATTATTTTTTCGAGTCAAGCTATTCTCAATAAGCTACTTTTAATGATAAAAGTTTGTGGTTTTGATCCAGGTTGAGGATTTTATTCTGAAAGAAGCTAACCAATCTTCCTCTATCTAAAGTCTGAGAGTAGATACTTTGATAAAACTACAAATTGAAGTGCGTAATGGGAAATTAAAATAATTAGCATATATAAACTTTGTAGAGATGCGATATATCACGTCTCTACTTTAATATAATGTTTCAAGCCAAAAACTTAATGCTATATAAGCCATTAATTATATTTTTTTTATTTTTTGCTACTACGAGAAAATTACTGATATCAAATTAAAACACTCTTTCATAGTGTTCAACTGTGGGAAAAGGATCGTAAAAATGATGTAATAATTCTTTCCAAGTTTGATATTTTTGCGATCGCCTGAAGCAGACAATATGATCCTCTAAAGTTTGCCAATTAACTAACAATAAATATTGATTTTCAACTTCTATACATTTTTGCAAACTGTGTGAAATATAGCCAGGCATGGAAGCAATAATTGCTGAAGCTTCTTGAAAAGCAGCCTCAAACTCTTGATTTCTATTTGGTTTAATTTTCAATATTGCAACTTCTTGAATCATAAAAGTTAAATAAAAGTAAATAGAAGAGACTATTTGTTAAACAAAAATTAAATGCTGATGTAAGTTGGGTTAGCGATCAGACCCTTTGTAGCTTGGCGTTTATTAGAAGATGTTCTTGGTTGGGTAGCAGTTTTAATTGTAACTATTACCCTAATATTTACTGATTGTTATATTCTCGATCCGATACTTTCAATTCTGATTGCCGTTTATATATTATATAATGCGATCGCGAATTTACGCAAAACTACAACCTTATTTTTAAAAGCTGTAACAGAAAATATTGATATTCAAAAACTAGAAAAAGTTGATTCCACTCATCATACTCATGTCTGGTCTTTAGATGGCGAACATCATGTATTAACTAGTCAAGTTTTTGTTACAGATAACACCAGCATAGAAGAAATACAAAGTATCAAAAATGCCATTAAACATTTAAATCAAAATCTTAAATTAGAACACATTACAGTAGAAATTGAATATTTAAATGAACACTGTATTATGCATCATTAAACAGTAGTTTTTATTTTGCTCAATATATTGATATAAGTTTGATTTTTTAAGTGGGCAAAATTAGATTTCAAGTGTGTTGTTGAATTGAAAGTAAAATTTGCCCACCCTGATATATTAATATCTAAGCAAAGGCAGCAATAGAAACTTTAGCTGCTACTTGTTCGGCAATTTTTACCAAAGCTTTAGCTGATTCTGATTCGGGTTCAGCTATTACTATGGGCATTCCTTTATCTCCTCCTTCCCGCAAAGCAATTTCTAAAGGAACACAACCTAATAGAGGTACTTGCAATTCGGTAGCTGTTCTTTCACCACCACCAGAACCAAATAAATCGTAACTTTTTTCTGGCATATCTGGAGGAATAAAATAACTCATATTCTCCACAATACCCAAGAGGTTGACTCCTAACTGTTGGAACATTTTTAAACCACGACGGGCATCTAATAATGATACAGTTTGAGGTGTGGTGACAATTACTGCCCCTGCCATTGGCACAGCTTGGGCTAGAGTTAACTGGGCATCTCCTGTACCTGGAGGCATATCGACTATCAGATAGTCTAACTCGCCCCATTCTACCTGATACAAGAATTGACGAATAATACCGTTTAACATCGGACCCCGCCAGATTACGGGTTGGTCTGGATCGATTAGAAATGCCATGGAAACTAATTTTACGCCGTAGTTAAAAGCTGGTTCTAGAATCTCTCCTTTGTCTCCTTTGACCATGATGTTAGCGTCTTTAAGACCCAACATATTAGGGCAATTGGGACCATAAATATCGGCATCTAATAAGCCTACTTTTGCTCCTTTTTGTGCCAATGCAACCGCTACGTTAACAGCAACAGAACTTTTACCAACACCACCTTTACCACTGGATATGGCGAAAATATTTTTTACTCCTGGTACTGATTGACGGTCTGGTAAGGATTTTTGCTGGGGTGTCTCGGCGGTGACTTCTACTTCTACGCTTTCTACCCCTGGTAATTTTTTAACTGCGGTTTCACAATCTTCTACGATAAATTCTCTGAGAGGACAAGCAGGGGTGGTTAAAACCAAAGTGAAGCCAATTTTACCACCATCAACTTTCACATTACGGATCATGTTCAATTCCACCAAACTTTTTTGCAGTTCAGGGTCTTGCACAGGACGCAAAACTTCTAATATCGATTCTGTATCTAGCATTCTCATCCTCTCGTCTCAAATAATTTTAATTTGTTTTTAGTGTCTACTCCTATCATAGTTATTCGAGGGTTGGAAGATAGCTGAGAAAGGGGGAAAATAGCTTGAGATAAAAAAATTCTCGAAAAGTTTGGAAAAAAAGGTATTGCCATGTATAATTAAAAATCTCAACGCCAGGAGAGATGGCCGAGTGGTCGAAGGCGCAGCACTGGAAATGCTGTAACGGGGTAACTCGTTCGAGGGTTCGAATCCCTCTCTCTCCGTACCAAATCAGTCTAGTCTCAGAGAGGGTTCTGGCATTCTAACCAATTTACCTCTGTATCTTTGTTACTCAAAACTTGCTCACTTTTCTATTATTCCCACATACTCACATGGAAAAAAAGGGTAACCATCCAACCACATAAAATCTTTAGCTAAATTTGTCTATCCTCGCCCGTTGCTGATTATGAGGAAAAATAAAAATATGATTCAGGCGATATGAATCCTCTTCCTGAAGCAAGGGATAAAACTTTTGAATGGGTGACTTCTCATTTTTGAATTGTGAATGCTTTATTGGTAACTATTTATCTTTGTCTCTTTTTCTGAATTTAGACCGAACTAATTGCACGAAAATTTATGCTTTCAATGACATGAAATATAACATAATATAAATTTGATTTTAGATATATTTTTATCAATTAAGCTATGAGCCACAATTATAAAATTAACTTGTCAACTTCATCAAGATAAATCACAAAAGTTGGTAAATAACGACCTGGAATACTAGTAGATTCTATCTCACCTGTAAGATTTCCACCTACTTTAAGATAAAAGTTTTTAGCGTTAGGATCGCCTTGAATTTTTATTACTTTACTTCCTAAATTACTAGCTGTAACTTTCGCGTGTTCGAGCAGTTTTCTACCATAACCTTGATTGATATAAGAAGGTTGAATAAACAAAGCTTCTAACTGTATTTCCGTCGAAGACAATACCTCAAGCGCATAAAAGCCAATAAGTAAACTATCAATATGGGAGTCTCCATTAGTCCCGTCAGGGCGGGATAATAAGGATAAATGGAATCTGCTGATTGACCGTTGACATTTCCTCCCGTCAATTTCAGCAACAAAAAAATAATTATTTTGAATATCCTCTTGTGAATAAGTAAGCTCCTCTCTACAAGCATCAATAAATTTTGAAGAATATCCCCAATAAGCTTTGGAACATAATGCTAAACTACTAAGTATTTCTGACTCTGATGGTTGTGCTTTTCGTATTTTTAAATTCACTCTAAATAACAATCCTTAAGGGAAGTCTTTCTTTTAATATTAAATGAGATTGCTCTGGCAAATTTGATAAATTTTTAGAGTTTAAACAACAAGGCTGAAGTTTTATTTTTCAACTTCAATAAAAGAATATTTGTCTG
This sequence comes from Hyella patelloides LEGE 07179, assembly GCF_900659865.1. GTDB lineage: Bacteria > Cyanobacteriota > Cyanobacteriia > Cyanobacteriales > Xenococcaceae > Hyella > Hyella patelloides. The sequence continues at coordinate 13,631 of NZ_LR213917.1, read as the reverse complement.
AATTTAGATAATATTTTGATATATAACATGAATATTTCGAGTAAAGATTAGTAAAATAATATTTTCTTAACCAAATATTTAACTTTAATTTACGGATAACTGGGAAATTACTAAGAGGTTTTGCTGAGTTAAGAGATTAATTCAGTAAAAAGTTTTAGTTTAGCTTTTTTATTTTATGGAAAAGCGGTTGTTTTATCTTTAAAGACTTATTTGAATCAAGGCAGCCTGGTAATAAGATTTTTATTCTTAAACCTCGCTGCCCTAATTTATGGTTCAAAACTCTGTTTTTCAAGAGATATGCCTTAAAAAAGCTAATTTAACTTAATTTTCTCGATCTATTCTCAAGTATCAATGATTAATTTAACCCAGATTGGTACTTTCAATACTGGTATTGAAGGTGCAGCAGAGATACCTGCTTATGATAGCGATTCTCAACGTTTATTTGTTGTTAATGCAGATGCTAATGCTATAGATGTCTTAGATTTAAGCGATCCTAATAATCCAACTAAAATTTTTGATATTGCCTTAACTAGCGGAAGTCCTAATAGTGTTGCAGTCTATAATGGTTTTTTTGCCGTTGCTGTTGCCGATAATACCAAAACAGAAAAAGGAAGCGTTGCTTTTTTTGATACAGAAGGAAATTTTATTAGTTCGACAGAAGTGGGCGCACTTCCTGATATGCTTACTTTTACCCCTGATGGTAGTAAGGTTATAGTAGCTAATGAGGGAGAACCTAATGATGACTATACTATCGATCCAGAGGGTTCAATCAGCATTATTGATGTGGAGACAGGAGAAGTCACTACTGCTAGCTTTGAAGGCTTTAACGACCAAAAACAGGCTTTAATTGATAATGGAGTACGTATTTTTGGTCCAGATGCAACCGTAGCGCAAGATTTAGAACCAGAATATATTGCGATTTCTGCTGATGGAAGTACTGCTTTTGTGACGCTACAAGAAAATAATGCTTTTGCAGTGGTCGATATTGCTTCCAGTACGGTTACTGATATTATTCCTTTAGGTTATAAAGATCATAGTCAAGAGGGTAATTCTTTAGATTCCAGTGACAAAGATGACAGCATTAACTTTGCCACCTTTGATAACTTATTGGGGATGTATCAACCAGATGCGATCGCATCATACCAGATAGACAACCAAACATACTATATCACTGCTAACGAAGGAGATGCTAGAGATTATGATGCTTTCTCCGAAGAAGCTAGAGTGGAAGATTTAATACTAGACCCTACTGCATTTCCTGACGCAGAAGAGTTACAGCAAGAGTCAAACCTCGGTCGTCTCAAAACCACTACTACATTAGGGGATAACGATGGTGATGGGGATGTTGACCAAATTTACAGTTATGGAGGACGTTCTTTTTCGATCTGGAATAGCAACGGCGAATTAGTTTTTGACAGTGGTAATGAGATTGCTACCATCACAGCAGATTTAGTCCCCGAATTGTTTAACTCCCAAGGTGATGCGGATAGTTTTGATAGTCGTAGCGATGACAAAGGTACTGAACCAGAAGGAGTTGTTACAGGTGTTGTCGATGGTCAAACCTACGCTTTTATCGGTTTAGAAAGAATCGGTGGGGTCATGGTTTACAACGTTAGCAATCCCAGCGAACCTGAATTTGTTCAGTATATACGTTCTGAGGGAGATGTTTCTCCTGAAGGTCTAACTTTTATTCCTGCTGAAGATAGTCCCAATAGCAATCCCTTATTAGTAGTTGCTAATGAAATTAGCGGTAGTACCACAATTTATCAAATAGGAGAAACAGCAACTATGTCAGGTATCGTAATTAATGAAATCTTACAAAATCCCTCTGCGGTAAGTGATGCGGATGGTGAATGGTTTGAAATTACTAACACCACCGACAATGATATCGACATTAACGGTTGGACTATTCAAGACAACGATACTGATTCCCACGTTATCGATAATGGTGGTTCGTTGATTGTTCCTGCGGGAGGATTTGTCGTTCTTAGTAATAATGCAGATTCAGCTACTAACGGTGATTTTACTGCCGACTATCAGTATAGCGGGATTACTTTAGCCAATGGTGCTGATGAATTAGTATTGCTTGATGACCAAGGTAACGAGGTAGATCGCGTTGAGTGGGATAATGGCGCAACATTTCCCGACCCCAATGGTGCTTCAATGTCTTTAAACGATCCTGACCTTGATAATAATGTAGGTGCAAACTGGAGTGAAGCTACTACTGCTTTTGGTGATGGTGATTCTGGGACTCCTGGCGCAGCCAATCAAGAAGTAGCTCCTAATCCTCCTGTTGCAGTTCCCATTTACGAGATTCAAAGCGCATCTCAGACTTCTCCTTTTGTAGAGGTAGATTTTGATAATTTACCTGCGAATACTTTAAGCATCTCTGGAGAATCTGTAACTACTACGGGTATTGTTACCACAGTGGGTTCCGATGGCTTCTATTTACAAGATCCTACAGGAGATGGTGATGCTGCAACTTCTGACGCGCTTTTTGTCTTTACGGATTCATCTCCTAGTGTTGCTGTCGGTGATGCTTTAGAAGTAACAGGAACAGCAAGCGAATTTTTTCCTGGGGATACCGATACTCGTAACTTACCCACAACCCGAATTAGCAATCCTACTATCACCACTGTTTCTAGCGGTAACGAATTACCTGCTGCAACTATTATCGGTGCTGCTGGCCGCACTCCTCCCAGTGAAAACATTGATGACGATGCGTTTGGTGCTTATGAACCCGATACCGATGGGATTGACTTCTTTGAATCCTTAGAAGGAATGAGAGTAACCGCACAAGATACTGTTGCTGTTGAACCCACTAACCGTTTTGGAGAAATCTTTACCGTAGTTGATGGTGGTGCTAATGCTACGGGAATTAGCGAGAGAGGAACACTCAACATTAGTCCTGATGATTTTAATCCTGAAAAAGTACAAATTGATGGAGATTCTGGAGTATTTGATTTTGATATCCCAGAAGTAGACACTGGTGCAGCATTAGGTGATGTTACAGGGGTTGTTTCTTACGGTTTTGGTAATTTTGAAATTATTCCTACTGAAGAATTCACTGTCACTGATTCTACTCTGCAACCAGAAGTGAGTAGCATTACATCAGGAGACGACCAACTTACTGTTGCTAGTTACAACGTACTCAACCTCGATCCTGTTGTAGAAGACCCTGCTAAGACTAATAGTGGTAGTAGAGATGTCGATGATGATGAAGGTAACGGACGCTTTGAGGCGATCGCACAACAAGTTGTCAACAATCTTAATACACCAGACATTATTGGTTTACAAGAGATTCAGGATAACACGGGGGCGGAAATTAACGATGGGGTTACATCTGCTAGTGAAACTTTAGAGAAATTAGCTGATGCCATAAACCGAGTTGATGATGGTTTGGTTAACGACAGCCTGAATTACGAATTCATTGATAATACTTTTATTACAGAGGGTGAAAGTGGCGGTCAACCAGGTGGTAATATTCGTACAGCTTTCTTATATAAGAGCGATCGTGTTGAGTTAGTTGAGGATTCAGTACAGGCTATTGGCAGTCAAGCAGAAGGAGAAGCCTTTAATGGCGGACGTTTACCTCTAGTTTCCACATTTAACTTCAATGGTGAAGATATCACTGTAGTTAACAATCACTTCTCTTCTAAAGGAGGAAGCGCACCCATCTTAGGTATTGAACAAGACTTTGCCGATCTTCAAGAAGATCCTAATGTTAACGGCAGTTTAGACGAACGCCAGGCACAAGCACAAGCAGTTAAAGAATTTATTGATGGTCTTTTGGCTACTGATGCAAACGCTAATGTAGTAACTTTAGGGGATTTCAACGAATTTGAATTTGTCTCACCTCTAGAAACTTTAGAGTCAAGCTTAACTAATTTAACAGAAACCTTACCCGAAAACGAACGTTATACTTTTAATTTTCAAGGTAACTCCCAATCACTAGATCACATCTTAGTAAGCAACAGCTTAACCGAAAATGCACAATTTGATGTGGTTCATGTTAACTCGGAATTCGCTGAAACTGACCAAAGAGCCAGCGATCACGATCCTTTAGTTGCTAGTTTATCCATTCCTCTAGAAGCTAGTGAAACTATTATCGGTACTAATAGAAATGACTCTTTAGAAGGTGGAAACGGTAACGATACTATTCAGGGTAAAAACGGTAGGGATACTCTCGACGGTAATGGAGGGGACGATCTACTTGATGGTGGAAACAATAACGATACCCTTAATGGTGGTAATGGTGATGATACCCTCAATGGCAGTAATGGTCGAGATATTTTAAACGGAGAACTTGGCGACGATCTACTTGATGGTGGAAACAATAATGATACTCTCAATGGTGGAGATGGGGATGATACCCTCAATGACAGTAATGGTCAAGATGCTTTAAACGGAGAACTCGGTAACGATCTACTTAATGGTGGAAACAATAATGATACCCTTAATGGTGGAGATGGTAATGACACCCTCAATGGCAGTAATGGTCAAGATATTTTAAACGGAGAACTCGGCAACGATCTACTTAATGGTGGAGACAATAATGATACTCTCAATGGTGGAGATGGTGATGATACCCTTAATGGTGGACGTGGAAACGACTTGCTCACAGGAAGCGCAGGAGCAAACACTTTCGTCTACAACCGTTCTCAAACAGGAATAGATATCATTACTGACTTTAAAGTTGCAGAGGATGTTATTGATATCAGTAATATTACCACTGGTGAATCGTATCAAAGTACCAATCCTTTTGATGACTACATTAATTTAGCACAGTCAGGTGTTGATACTGTTGTCAGAATTGACGATAATGGCGATCTTTCTGGTCGTAATAATCGCCTATTAGCTACTCTTGAAAACGTTTCAACTACTGATTTGACCAGCGATAACTTCATTTTTAGTTAATCAAAGCTCATTAACTTTTAACTTTTTAGTAGAATTTAGGGATAGTACGAGATATTTTTTATTTTGTATTGCCCCTATTTTTTGATTTTAAATCTTGAGCAACTTTTTAGCGATCGCCTCGTAGTCTACCACTACGCGATCTCTATTATTGATTTGAATTTAACCTGTTGGAAAATTGATTAGAGTTATTTTTGAAGATTAAACATTTAATAGCTCTAATGCGTTGGGAATAAATATGGTTTCAAAGCTAATTGCAATTGGTGGTGGAGGTTTCTTAATGGGATCGGAAAATCAATTACTCGATCGCTACTGTTTGAACTCTACTGGCAAAACTATTCCGAAAGTCTGCTTTATTCCTACTGCAAGTGGTGACTCAGAGGACTTTCTGTCACGCTTTTATCGAGCATTTTCTAGATACTCCTGCGAACCATCACATCTCACCTTTTTTCGTAAACCAAGAGTCGGCTCAATTCCCTTTAATGATATTGAACAACATCTATTGAATCAAGACCTGATTTATGTAGGTGGAGGAAATACTCGTGCAATGCTTGCAGTTTGGCAGGAATGGAAAATAGGTAATATTTTAAAGAGGGCTTGGCAGTCTGGTGTGTTACTGGCTGGGATGAGCGCAGGTGCAATCTGTTGGTTTGAATATGGGGGAAGTGATTCAACCTACTCTGGCAAACTAAGTCCGTTAAAAGGTTTGGGTTTAATTCCTGGTAGTTGTACGCCACACTACGATGGCGAAATAAATCGAAGATCTGATTTTCATTTCTTGATCGAAAGCGGAAAGCTTCCTTCTGGAATTGGAATTGATGACGGAGCTGCGGTACTTTTTGAAGGACAGCAACTTCTAGAAGTAGTTGCTTCTAAGGCAAAGGTAAAAGCTTACAAAGTCAAGCTAGAGGATGGACAAATCGTTGAGAAGTCTATATCAGCAAGATATTTAGGTTAATATTTGCCTGACTTAATTGTTTAACCAATTTTGAAGAGTTTGTAAGAAGAATATTTGTTGCAACTAAAAAAATAAAAATTTACATAAAAAAATGGTCGATCTAACAACAAGATCGACCATTTTACTTGGGAACGCGCTTCAAATACTTTTATTATTGAAGAACTAATTTTACGTTGGCATTCTGTAAACCACGTTGCTTAACCTCAGAAAGGGTTTTGTTTACAGCGTATTTTTGGTTGATGGAGTTGATCAATTCAGTTTGGTTGTGCTTTTTAGCAACACCCCAAAGGTCAGCGATTAAGTCAAAAGTACCATCGCCATTTTGAGACCAACCTAAATCATATTCGCCTTCGAGAACAGCAACAATATCAGAACGAACTCTTTGACCATTGTAACCACGAACATCGGCATTCGTTTTAACTTGAATACCAAGATCGCGAAGAGAGTTCGTTAAAGTCTCAGCGTCGCTGATTTTGGTACGTAAAGTGCTAAAATGAGACATGGAATTTCCTCCAGTAGAAGAGAAGTAAACAACAACTTTATTTTCGATCGATTCACCGTCCAGTTGGGATTTGAGACGGTTTTTCTTGAGAAACTGCTAGCTAATGCTAGCCTTTGCCTCCATCTATAGATGGAAGAAAGCCTGTTAAAACTCCAGTCGCTGGTATTCAGCAACGGAGGCTGATGCAGGGCGCGCTCTTTGTCTTGCCCAGTCTCTCAGAGCAGTTACTTGCTCTGTCATTGTCCGAGACAGTGGCAAAGTCGCCTTAATCGCAGCAATAATATCTAGCTGCGTAAACTCCCTATCTTGAGCAAAAGCATCATACATCGCAGCAATGATCGCCTGCTCAATTTCTGCACCAGAAAATCCATCAGATACCTTGGCTAACTGTTCTAAGTCGAAGCGAGTTATGTCAGAACGTCTTTTGCCAAGATGAATTCTAAAAATATCTTGCCTTTCGGCTGGGGTGGGTAAGTCAACGAAAAAGATTTCATCAAATCTACCTTTGCGGAGAAATTCTCCTGGTAGTCTTTCTACTCGGTTAGCGGTTGCCATCACAAATACAGGGGAAGTCTTTTCTTGCATCCAGGTTAAGAATGAACCAAAGATACGCCCTGATGTACCACCGTCAGAGTCTCCCGAACCTGCACCTCCAGCAAATGCTTTATCTAATTCATCAATAAATAAGATGACAGGAGATATCGATTCTGCCGTTTTGAGAGCATTGCGTAAATTTGCCTCAGAACGACCTACCATTGAACCATCATAAACTCGACCCATATCGAGGCGTAGTAGGGGTAAACCCCAGAGACGAGATGTGGTTTTGGCAATTAAAGATTTACCACAGCCAGGAACACCTAAAATTAACATTCCTTTTGGTTGAGGAAGACCATATTCTCTAGCTCTTTCGGTAAAAGCATTGGAGCGTTGTCTTAACCAGAGTTTTAATTCTTCTAATCCTCCAACCGCACTGAGAGTTTCATCTTCCTCGATGTAATCTAAAATACCGTTACGTCTAATTAACTGCTTTTTCTCTGAAAGAACAATTTCTACCTCTTCTTCGGTAAGACGACCAGCTTTCACCTGCGCTTTACGATAAACCTTTTCTGCTTCGTCCTTGGTTAATCCTAGAGCAGCTTTCAATAATTTTTCTCTGGCTTCTGTATCAAGACGGCGGTTTTTCCCTTTCTGTAGCTGAGAAGAAAGAACCTGGTTTAATTCTGTAAGGTCTGGTAAAGGATAATCTAAAACAACTACTTCTTTTTCTAACTCAATGGGTACTTGTTGAATGGGAGACATTAATATGATGAGCTTTTCTGTGCCCTTAAATGCTGCGATCGCATCACGTAACCACCTGGTAACTACTGCTCCATCTAGAAAAGGATGTAAATCTTTGAATACGTAGATTGCGGGTTCTTTTTGACGAACTACCCATTCCAAAGCTGCTTCTGGAGATACCGTGTTGTGCTGAGTCATCTGGCGGGACTGACCATATTCCACTATTCCATGAGTAACCGTCCAGACAAACACACGTCTATGTTCGGTATTGTCTTGAACAATTCTGGAAACTGCTTGCTCTGCTCGCTCTTCCTCTGGTGTAATGAGGTGAATTAATGGGTACTGGGCTTTGATAAGTGTACTTAACTCTTCTTTCATAGTTATCGACCTTAATCTAGTAGGTTTTAATAATGCCGAATTCTCTTGTACCTTCATAAGGAGCGAGCTTTTCGACTAGCAGGGTACTAAGCTTTCCCCTTGGGATTCTTCAGAAGCATCAACATCCCCTCTCATACTTAGAGGTATTTCTTCTGATACCACTCCTGGTTGGTTTCTCAAAGAAACCATTTCTCCTTCGCGCATTACCATTGCAGCATCACATTCTGGACAAATATGGACTTGGTGTGTTCTACCCTGGGCAGAGGCTTCTATTTCTTCGACCTTATCTGGATACTGTATATAAAAGGATACTGCTTTTTCTACCAGTGCAGACATTGACTCAGCATCTATAGCTGCTCTAATTTTCAGTTTTCGATGAAGGTCTGGGGGTATGTATAAGGTTACTTTTTGCTTGTTTTGCATATCGTTGACTTTAATAATTACCCGGGTATGTATACAAGTTATCGGCTTTTTTTTCTTCTGTCAAGATGGCAAGCCAGTATAACAGCATTATTGTTACATTTATTTACAATTGGCACTGGAGATTAAGAGTTGCTGAGTCACAGATTATCTCGATTCCGCTTAATACGATCCCATTTATACCCCAATGCGATGGGTACAAGTCTCGTTTAGTTTGGGACGAAGATGGGACTCTGTGACCTTAAGCGGTGTGACAAAAAATGAGAAACCGCATAAGCACGAACGCCCTAAAGGACTCCTATCCTAAAGGACTCCTATCCTAAAGGATTCCCTTCGGTCAAGGATACCGCGACCCATATAGCTCCCCTAAAGGACTCCTGTCACAACGGAGACGGCACGCGCTCGTTGGTCAAATAACAATTAACCACTAACAATTACCAATCACTGACAGGAAGAAACAGTACTAACACGAAGAACAATTTCATCTAGAGCTTTAACCAGATTGGTATCAGAGCGATTAGTTGGTTGATTAGCGATCGCACTAAAAGCGATAGTTCCATAGTTGGGAGTATCAGCATAACCAGATAAAGCTCTGACACCGCGAAGCGTTCCCGTTTTCGCCCTGACTGTACCTTGAGCGGAAGTGTAACGAAGTCGATCTTTGAGAGTTCCTGTTTCTCCTGCAATTGGTAGAGAAGTCAGAAAAATATCTTTTCCCCTCGCAGTATGCATTGCTCTTAAAGTTGTCACTAGAGTTCTAGGGGTAGCTAAGTTTTTGCGAGATAAACCAGAGCCATCTTGCATTCGATAGCCACCAGGATCGACACCAATGCCACTCAAAGCTTCTTGTACGGAAGAATAACCACCAAGATAACGTAATAAAACATCTGCATAGCCATTATCACTACGCAAGTTAGTAGCAATAATCCAATCTCGAATCGAACTGGAGCGTATTTTGCCTTGAGGATTGAGTTTTTGTAGCGCAGCAGCAGTTACTAACAACTTTATATTAGAAGCAGGAATCATATAAGAATCGGGATTACGGCTGTAGAGAGTTTCCCCGCCAATAGTTTGAATCAAAATCCCCCATTTGCTCTCCTGAATACTGGGACGTTCTAAAATACGATCTACAATACCTTCGATATGTTTAGAACAGATTCCTCTTCTGTTAGTTTCTGGTGGTGGAACATAAATTTCGATGGGAGAAAGATTATCTAGACGAGTTGTGGTATTGGCGAAGCTAGTTTTAGAATTACCGAAATAAAAAATGCTGCTAATAGCGATCGCCGATACTTGAATCCAAAAAACGACTGATTTCATTGAGTTGATAGAGAAGTAAGAGATGAGAGCAAAAAATTTGGTTTAGTTTTAGTTGAATTATTCCCACTAGAGCAGAAAAATAGCTATTTAGTTCCCGCAGTTCTAAGGTGTCACCCCAGACTTTGGCATCAAAGATTGAACTACTACCAAACTCTTTCCACTTCTAAAGACTCGAAGTTCGATCGAACTTCCAATAAATCTATACACAAAGACATCCGAAATTTTGTTCTCTGCATTCAAGGAAAATTCGTTGCTAGCTACAACCTAACAAGCCAAAATTTGCTGCTAAAAATAGTAGCTATTGGGCAATTAGGGAAATTCACTCTCCATTTTCTAATCTATAAGTTAGTAATCGTCAAGTTATTTCAGAAAGGAAGATTACATCTTTTTTATTAATAAATTAAAAATAAAACTCGGAAAAGCGATCGTTACAAGAATTTATCTTATCTAAAAAAAGGTTAGAACAACATCCCATAACTACAGAAAAAGGTGTTGGTGAAACAAAAGTATGAAATAAATTAACGATCTGATTTATGGAACCCGTAGGATCGTTATGGTTTTTGTTGCTCTCAGATTAAGAAAATCATCTATTGCTCCTCGATCTTTTTAGCTCCCGATTCACTAACACCCACAAGAAGTAGGCATTGACTTAAGATTTAAAAATGCAATGATGATATTGTATCTAAATATAGCAATGCCCAAGCGAGCTCTAACTGACTTCCTTTCCTCGATTTTTCCAAGCAGAAATAGTACGCTCAAGGTTAAGTTTAAACTCATTAAACCCCACTAAGCCACCATCTCGATCTTCATCCCAAGAAGCAGAAAATACACTGTAGCTCAAACCCACAAAACCCAAGCCAAATAAACCCGCCGTGACAATCAGTACTAAATAAGGTGGAAACTCAATTAACTTTTGAGAGAGTAACCAGTAAAAGACAAAGAAAGAAGCGATACCCATTACGGTAGGAATCCCCGACAAGAATACCATGCGACGCGCCATTCTTTTACTCACGGCATCAGGAATGGCTGATACACTAGTATTGTCGCGATTTTTTGGGTTCTTTTGAGTGGGTTTGCTTTTGGTAGTAGCTTGGGGATTGGTAGTGGATTGCTTATCTTGTTTTTTCTTCTTGTTTTTGCGAGGTTCAAAGGGTAAAGATTCTTTTGATGATTTTGCCATTAGGGGTCAATGTTTGCTAAACAACCATCTTAATATTATTAATTATTAATTGTATTAGAATGTGATGTTTATTGGAAGTGGGAAAAAAGCGATCGCTAACTGCTCTGACAACCAAACAATCACTCGCACCTAAAATGAAGTTATCATCTCCGCCGTTGCCATAGATGCAATTGTCACCATCAGCTAAAGATGCATCAATTAAATCGTTACCTCCACCAGCAACGCCCTAAATTATTATTGTCTTTTGACTCTAAAATATCTTTCTTTTCAGTTTTTACTGTCTCGCTGCCATTTTGAGATTCCACAAAGACTCTAACTGCACTGTCAAGTTTTGATTGTTCGCGAGAATAGTTATGCGATCATTTCATAGCCCAGAAACTCTCAGGAGAAAACGGCACTGTTGCTTTCATCCTTTTCTCCAATTCCCTTTGAGAAATAGAAACTGTGGGTTTTAACTCTTGCCAATGTTCCCTGGTGATTCGATAAAGTGAGCGCATATAGGCAAATCTTGATATTGCTTTCTCTTCAGCAAAAGGGGAGACATCTGGATGTTCACGCTTAATAAGTTCGCGATAATTGGCTTCTAGCTCAGTCAAAGTCTTGGGAGAACCCAAAATTCTCATTGCTGGACTTTCTTCTGTTCCATTTAAAGGCATTCCTGGTGCTAGTAAGCGATTAGTTAACAGTAAAACAGAAAAGTTTTCTGATTGCTTGAGTTGTGATTCTTGTGACTCTATTTGTGACTCTTTATCCTGCAATTGCGATTCTAGAATTTTGATTTGTTCTTGAGCGATTAGCAATTGTTCTTTGACTTCTATTGTAAATACTTCTTCTGAGACAGGAGTAATGCTATTGTTATCTTCTTCTCTAGAAAAACTGGTTACAGGTAATTGCTTTTGATGAAAATCTTGATTGTTTTCACAACCTTCTGAAGACATCAATTGCAACTGAAGTTTAGCTGCATAAATTGCAAATCGACAACGATTAAGCTTATTAGTTAATTTGAGTCCTGTGGCTTTTTGCAAGTTTTTAATAGCAGAAGTAGACCAAGTGGCTCTGACTTGTTTATAATAGGAAAGTAATAGAACTTCATCCTCAGCAAAATTTGGAGTTAAGTTAGCTATCACAGTAAGAAAACGAGCGTTTAAAGGTTGTTGAGCTTCCTTATCTACAGTGGTTTCTAATTGTTGTAAATTCATTGGATTTTTCCTCTATCTTAAACTTGGTAAGGTAAGAGTTATGAGGTTTTGCCTAATTTTAATTATTGAGCTAAAAAATAAGTTAAGTAATAAAATAATCCTACTGTTAGATCGGTTATTATCTTTTCCCTAATTTAAAGCTCAACAGACCTATAAACTCTCACCCAATGAAACTTTTTAACCCTCTATTTTAGATTTTGGATTATAGATTGATGGCTCAAATGCACTCTTTCTCCTTCAGATAGGTGTCAACCCTTCAATCTTCAATCTTTAATTTCTTGACTGATTAATCTTCGGGAATAACTCCTAAACTCTGAAGTGCTAGTTTATCTGCTTCAGAATTGGGTTCTACATTACTAAGTTGCAATAAATTAGACTGCTGATTTCTTTGTTGTGATAAAGTCTCAGAAAAACTAGCAAACTGAGGTTTTGCTGGGTTAAATCCTCCAATTTTTGGGGTGGTAATACTTTCTACATCTAAGGCTCTTGTCGCAGCTTGTTGTGCAAATTGATTAATAAAATCTTGTACTTCTTGCAATACTTCTGAGTAAGTTTCTGCTGCTGCTGCTGTCATTTTTTCTTGCAAATAATGATTGAATTTTATTCTAAATTCATGCTTAGCTGCTTCACTAGCAATTTCTGCTTGTGCCAAAGCTGCGCTAATTGCTAATTGCTCTAGTTGCTCCAGATAATTTTGATGATTAGCGTTGATTTCTTGCTGATTTTTGCTATTCATTATCTTTGATGATATTTATAGATGTTTTAGAGGAACTTTTGAGATTAATTTGTAGATGTAACTTGTGAATTAATATTATCATTAATGATCTTGGTTGATTGTTATTTTAATATTTGTTAATCATTGCATTTTCTGATAATTTATTTTAGATCAATGCAATTGTAATTGCATTTAAAATTGCATTTATTTAACTTGCATAATATTATTTGTTTCGCAAATTTTAGGCTTTATTATTCTGCTTAAGAAGCAATTATAGCTTTGGTTGAAGAGCCAAATAATATATTTAGATATCTAATTATATTTTGTCTTAGTGCTAGGAAAGCGACGGGTAATGAGAGATGAAAAGATTGCACGCTTATTTGTTTAGCAGAATGGTAACTAACAGAAAGACTCTATACCAGAAATTCAATCATTCAAAGTCTCTTGCTACTAAATATAAATGTTGTGACCTGTTTCTGCCCAGAGTATTACGCATTCACCAACACTGAATTAAAAATAGTCAGCACTAAAGTGCTGACTACTGACTACAAACGGATTAAATTTTACTTAAGCAATTGATAGTGTCATCAACATTACTAGCAAAGACGAAATTTTTACTCTCAGTACTCACGGTTCGCTTAAATCAAAAATGATTAGGGAAATAAAATAGCTAAAGTGTATGCTGTTATTGAAATTCAATGAATAGAGAGAGCTATATTATTGAAAGGAACGATTTCAGAACGAGCAGATGATCTACCTCTAATCAT
>NZ_LR213916.1 GCF_900659865.1 Hyella patelloides LEGE 07179 | reverse complement strand
AAAAAAATTATGAATCAAGAGGGTTTTGGGGTGAAATAGGTTGAGTCTTATCAAAGGCTGTAAGCTAGACATTGCAATGGTTTCAAGGTTAGGTTGCGTCTGGTGACACGAACCTTCTATTTTCGCCCACACGAAGCACAATTTCATGAACGAAGCTATGGTTTTAGACCAGGAAGAAGCACACACGATGCCCAGAAAATCCTGTTCTTAAAGTTAAAAAGCGACAGAAATGGAATAAATAAGCGAGTCCTAGAAATAGACATCGCTAAATGCTTCGACCGTATAAGCCATAAGGCAATCTTAGACAGAGCTATAGCTCCTCAATTCATTATAGGCGGTTTACGCCGATGCCTCAAGAGTGGCACTAACCCACAATTCCCCAATCAAGGAACGCCTCAAGGTGGCGTAATAAGCCCACTTTTGGCGAATATCGCTCTCAACGGGATAGAAAAGATAGGGGAATACAGGTTAGCAGGAAAAACCGTTTCCAAATGTATAAGATACGCGGACGACATGGTTTTCGTACTAAAACCAAAAGATAGTGCGGAAAAAATACTTGCCAAAGTTGAAGAATTCCTGGCTGAAAGAGGAATGGAGGTCAGTCAGAAGAAGACCAAAGTAACAGTCTCGACAGGTGGATTTGACTTTCTCGGATGGACATTTTACGTCCAGAAGAACAACGGAAAGTTTAGAAGCATTCCCTCAGAGGATAACTTCAAAGCCTTCCGACAAAAAGTTAAACACATCGTCAACAACTCTAATTATGGTGCGGAAACAAAAGTGTCAAAACTTGCTCCAGTCGTGAGAGGATGGCGCAACTATCATAAATACTGCAAGATAGACGATTCTAGGTTCAGCTTATGGGATTTAGCCCACAGAACATTTCGTGTGTTCTTAAGACAAAAGACCATAAACCGATACCAAGCGGAAAAGATGATAAAAATCGCCTTTCCTTACGTTAAATACTCAGAGAACAAATTTGTCAATGTCAAAGGTGAAAAATCACCGTTTGACGGAGATATAAATTATTGGTCAAAGAGAAACAGCGTATTATACGATGGAGCAACAGCAAGGACACTTAGGAAACAAAATCATTCATGCGGATACTGTGGGTTGAAATTTCTTGAAGAAGAAAAAGTAGATTTACATCACATCGATGGTAATCACAACAACTGGGGTCAAAAGAATCTTCTCGCCATCCATAGAAGTTGTCATCATTATGTCCACATGAGCAAAAATCGGAAAGATTAAAGATATTCGGAAGCTGTATGCAAGGAAACTCGCACGTACAGATTTCAGAGAGAGGGGCGAGGCATGATAGCCTCCCTCGACTCTACCAATCCCACGCTTACTGTTTACAGAAGCGATGGGAGGTTCAAAAGACAGATGCTTTACTTTTTATATCAAACAATAGAACGCTATTTTTAAGCAGTGGAAGCTGTTTACATTTCTCTAGATATGGACTCCTGGTTATTTTAAGACTATAGGATAATTGCAACTTATCTATTTAAGTCTCCTGAAGCTCTAGATAGCTTTACTGAAAATGATTTTCCGCTTTACTGCATTTTTGGTACTGCTTATTTAGAATACTTTCTTTTCATAGAGAGTCCCACCCAAATCAATTAATGATTCTTTCTACTGCTCGTTATCTGCAAACGGTTAGTATCCCATCGCTTTGTCCAAAAATTAAATATCCATAAATTAATCGTACTTCTTTAATCAATCATGATACTACTTGAGTTATAGCAAACCAATAGTAAAAATTCTCAATAAGTATATTTAAGCAACGGTCATAGATTACAGCTAAATAATTACTCAAGTCTTACTGGGAAACAACAAGCTGGGGAATTCTCAAGGAATTAGGGAGAGAAGTACGCAATGAAATGGAGACACAATCATGGTAAACAACACCGTCATCAAGACGATAAAGAAGAGGATAAAGGAGAGTCACTCTCAACAAAAGACAACTCTGACCACCAACGCTCCCTAATGCCATTAGCCACAGCTAAATTAGGCGATCGCCTATGGATTGCTGGCTATAAAAACAAAGAGGGGATGAATCGGTTAGTGGGGATGGGATTAGCTCCAGGTATGGCGATCGAGGTGGTTCAAAATTTAGCGGGTAACTTACTGATTGCGCTGGGGGAAACTCGTATTGGTATTGATGGGGGGATGGCAAAACGAATTCTCGTATCGGATCGCCCTTTTGATTATTTAGTAGAAGTTCAAGAGGTGAATGAAATGGAAAGTAGTGCCACTACGTTAAAAGACTTACAGGTAAACCAACAAGGAAAAGTAACTCGTTTTGAGGCGACTGACGATGCTGCCAAGAAAGCTTACAAAAGAAAATTACTGGCAATGGGTTTAACTCCTGGGACAGAGTTTACTGTCACTCGTGTTGCTCCTTTGGGCGATCCTGTTGAAATCAAGGTGCGGGGCTTTAAATTAAGTTTGCGTAAGGATGAAGCTTCTGCATTGGTAGTTGAACCTTTATAGGTAATTCAGGAGCAGGAGTAACAACCGTAGAGACGAGGAATTAAGAAGTCTCTATAACTGTACAGAGGTTTCATGGAATGCCACGAACCACGAACAACTAATTAACTAATAACTAATAACTAATAACTAATAACTAATAACTAATAACTAATAACTAAACAAATGAAAAAACAGACAATCGCTTTAATTGGCAATCCCAACTGTGGTAAAACCACACTTTTTAACGATCTAACAGGTGCTAATCAGCGTACAGGAAATTGGCCAGGGGTAACGGTGGATCGCAAGGAAGGTAAATATAGTTATGACAACGTTGAAATTACGGTTATCGATTTGCCTGGGGTGTATTCTTTAGATGCGGAAGATGAAGGCACAGGACTAGATGAATTGATTGCACGGGATTATTTGTTAGAAGGAGAAGCGGATTTAATTATTAATATCGTCGATGCTTCTAATTTGGAACGCAACTTATATTTGACTACTCAGATTATGGAGATGCGCGTACCAATGGTAACAGCATTAAACATGATCGATATAGCAAGGGAGCGAGAATTAGATATTAATACCAATGAGCTTTCTCAGAGACTGGGTTGTTTGGTGATTCCCATCAGTGCTTTTTTAGGAGAAGGAATCACTCTGCTTAAAAGCAAAATTAATGAATTAATCAACAATCCTGGAAACCTGCCTACGGTGGTGGCTTACCCCGCAGTGATAGAAGACACTCTTAGTCAAATTGAACCCTTAGTTCAGAAAAAAGGACGTAATAAAAAGATTTCTACTAGGTGGTTTGCTCTTAAATTACTAGAATATGAAGACCGTGTAGCCCCTGAATTAAAGGGCAAAGAACTAGATCGCATTGTTATTGAAAATCGCCGTAAAATTCACCAGCTATTACACGAAGACATTGATATTATTGTTGCTGACAGTCGCTATGGCTTTATTCGCAACCTGATCCAAAGTTCAGTCAGACAGACTAGAGATATTAGTACTACAACATCGGATAAGATCGACCAGTTTGTCCTCAATCGTTGGATTGGCATTCCCCTATTTTTAGTGGTGATGTACCTGATGTTTTTTATTGCCATTAATGTTGGTGGTGCATTTATCGATTTCTTTGATATTTCTGTAGGTACTGTCTTTGTCGATGCCCCTCAAGCTTGGTTAGAGTCTCTTAACGCCCCAGGCTGGTTCATCGGTTTCATAACTTCTATCGGCGGTGGTATTCAAACTGTAGCGACTTTTATTCCCCAAATCGGTTTATTATTCGTCATTCTCTCAATCCTCGAAGACTCTGGTTATATGGCAAGGGCAGCCTTTGTGATGGATAAATTGATGCGCTTGGTGGGATTACCAGGAAAATCCTTTGTCCCGATGTTAGTGGGGTTTGGCTGTAACGTACCTGCAATTATGGCAACGCGGACACTAGAGAATAGGCGCGATCGCTTGATGACCATCATGATGAATCCGTTTATGTCTTGTGGGGCAAGACTGCCTGTATATGCGTTGTTTGCTGCTGCTTTCTTTCCTCGTAACGGGCAAAACCTGGTTTTTGGGCTGTATTTAATCGGTATTGCTGCTGCGATCTTTACTGGGCTAGTGATGAAAAACACCATCATGCAAGGAGAAGCTTCACCTTTTGTCATGGAGTTACCGCCCTATCACATTCCGAAGCCTAAAGGAATCGCGATCCGCGCTTGGGACAGACTCAGAGGATTTATTATCAGAGCAGGTAAAATAATCGTACTGATGGTGATGGTCTTGAGCTTGTTAAATTCCATTGGTACAGATGGCTCTTTTGGACAACAAGACAGTAAAGATTCGATTCTCTCTGCTACAAGTCAAGCAGTAACTCCCTTATTTGCGCCGATGGGGGTTAGTCAAGAAAACTGGCCCGCTACTGTAGGTATTTTTACAGGGGTATTTGCCAAAGAAGCAATGGTGGGGACTATCGATTCTCTTTACAGTCAGTTAGCAATCGAAGAGTCAGAAGAAGTAGCCGAAGAGTCAGGTTTTGATTTTTGGGGCGGTATTGGCGAGGCTTTTAGTAGTATTCCCGCTAATTTAGCAGATATTGGCAATCAAATACTCGATCCTGTGGGTTTAAATATTGGCAATGTAGAAGACCAAGAAGCTGTTGCCGAAGAACAAGAACTAGCAGTAGGTACATTTGGGCAGATGTCCCAAAGATTTAGCAGTCCGACAGCAGCTTTTGCCTATTTATTATTCGTGCTGATGTATTTTCCTTGTGTTGCTGCCACAGGTGCAGTTTACCGCGAAACTAATTTAGGTTGGACGCTATTGGTTGCACTTTGGACTACAGGTTTGGGTTATTGGGTAGCAGTAATGTTCTATCAAATTGCTACTTTTTCTCAACATCCAGGTTCTTCTTTAAGTTGGACGATCGGTGGAGTAGTAACTATGGCAGGAACAATTTTCCTATTCAAGTTAGCCCAGAGTCCCCGTAGCATTTCTCTTGATCGCGATCGCTCACAACAGAGGTCTAAAACCACAACTCGCGTTTAAAAAGTTCTGACTAGAATTTGCTGAAGAGGTATCATCGCATTATGGGGTAAAGTATTCACAAATTAGGAACAAGAAAAGTTGCTAAAACTTAATTACTTATTCCCCATTTCTGATTTCCTATTCCCGATCGATAATGACACCGCACCGTGTAGCGGATCTCTTCGAGATCGCAATTCATTCTCCCTCACCGAAGTCCCAACAATGGTATCGTCCTACGGTTTCCCCAGAACATGGGGTCTACGTGATGCTAATGGTATCATTCCTCACGGGGGCTGCTGCTGCACAGCAATGGAGTTGGCAAACAACCCCTGGCTCTCGTCTGCGCCTTTTGTGGCTTTCAAGCAGAGCATCCACTGGTATGGCAAATTAAACAGCGTAAAACTGGGAAACCGAGATTATTACTGTGGGCAAGTCTTTACGGCGGTATAGCAGTAGCGATCGCGCAGTGGCTCGCTTCGCGAGATCGCTCTATGGCTAGTGTGGCACAATTCGGCTCTATTTTCCCTGCTACTCATTTACAGTCTAGCGATCAGGCGAAGCCTGCCACTGCGCGATCGCTGCTTTAATCTTCGATCTAGTTTCAGTTTGGCATCGTCAACAAAAATCAAGACTTAATGAACTGGTAACATTTGCTGCTGTTTGTCTGTCAGCCCCATTAGCACATACAGTAACCATTGGCACAATTTCTCATGTAGCGATCGCTATTGGGATACTTAACACTTTATTTTTCTCCAGTGCTATTTTTACGGTTAAATTACGAAAAACTAAAACTGCTTCAATTATTCCAGGTATAATCTTTCATAGTATTGGAAGTGCGATCGTTCTGCTACTTTGGCTGATTGGATGGTTATCACCTATTACAGCCTTGGCATTTGGGGTAGCCCTAGTAGAGTTTATCTTGATTCTTTGGCAAAAGAACTGGTACTGTGCCACTAATATCCAGCAAGTGGCATTGTTAGAAACATCTTCAAGTTTTACTTTTTTCGCAATTGTCGCTTTTTCCGTGCTACCAGCCCATCTACCTGGGTAGTAAAGCTAACAATATATATATTTATTCACTTATCAAGAAATTTTTTTATTATCTAGATTTCTACTTGCCCATATTTAAATGAATAGTCAAGCCGTTATATACGCCACGCTAAGGTGTTGGGGGAGAGAAAATTCCTCTGTGAATCAAGGAGATTGAAATGTGGAATTGTGGTTTGTTTTTTTTCTGTAAACTTGGCTATAGATAATTATTATCAAGTAGAATAAAATAAAAGAATGCTATTTTGACCAACGGAATCAAATTATGTCATTAATTCATTGGGATAGATCCGTACTTTCGTTTCACCTCAAAGAAATTGTCGAAGATGGCGATGGAAGTAATCCTGTGGCATTGGCGGGATTAAGCGCGATCGCTGTAACTTCTCTTCTCGTCCCTGCGGTAACCAAGCTGGGCAAACCTTTTATCAAGGCAGCAATCAAAAACAGTCTATCTCTCGATCGAGAAAGTACGGCATTATCAGTTAACTCTTCAAGTACTGAATTAACTAGAATTTGGCAGCAAGCAGCGATCGCGCAGTGGCAGGCTTCGCCTGATCGCTAGTCAAAAGAAATAATGCTAATCGGATTAGCTCAAAACATTCAACTAATCAGTTGCCTTGAGTTTCATTACTGTTACTAGCTGCATTCATTAAGCCTGATGCCACACTTATTTTTTGAGCTTGTTCGGCTGCTGCTTCGGCTTTGGCTTCAGCGACAATATCACCAATGACTTCTCCTGTTTCTGCGATCGCTCCTTTGGTTTTTTCATAAAAGCCGACACCACTTTTAATTGCTGCTTTAGCTAAGGGTTTCATTAAAGGTAATACTGCGGGGGCTAAAACTGCCACACCCATGCCAATTGCTAAAGTCTGCATAGGGTTATTTCTGTAAGCGTTTTGAACTTGATTAAGGACAGAATTTTGATTAGGGACAGGGTTGTTGACTGGTTGCATTTCAGACATATTAATACTTGCTCCTCGAATTAAGCGATTTTTTTGATCTAGGGTAACTGGAAATCCCAGTGATTTTGTTCCTCTAACTGATGCTGTACCAGAGGACGAAGACTGTTTAGTCCAGCAGCGATCGCCGAACCATTGTGAATTATTGTAGCGATGAGGGGATTTAGTCCCACTGTAGAAGCCAAACCCAAAGCCATTAAATTAGGCGCAACTACTAACAGAGTATTTTGCTCGATTAGCTTTTTGGTTTCGGTGGCAATATTCAAAGCCTGTGCCAAACTAGCTAGATCGTTATCCATCAACACCACATCAGCTATTTCTCTGGCAATATCGGAACCATTGGCAAAAGATATGGACACATCGGCATAAGCAAGAGCAACTGAATCATTCAAGCCATCACCAACAAAGGCTACTGTTTTCCCTGCCAGCTTTAGCTCGCGAACGATCGCTGCTTTTTGTTCGGGAAAAGCTTGGGCATGGACTTGAGAGAGGGGAATGTTTAATTCCTCTGCTACTATTTTAGCTCTTTGGTGGTTATCCCCTGTCAATAAGTGAATTTTTTTACCAGAGACTTGGAGAGATTGAATTAAAGCTGGACTTTCGTCGCGTAGAGGATCGGCATATTTAATTACCCCTTGAAACTCTCCATCACAAGCCACATAGATTAAAGATAACCAGGCTGAAGTAGCAGATTTTTGTTCGAGATCGCAGAGATGACGCAAGGGAATAGCTCTGGTTTCCCAGTCTGCTAAACTAATATTTTCTTGACTTAAAAAGCGATCGCTGCCTACTAAAACTTCTTTATCTTCTACTGTTGCGCGAATACCTAGACCAACTTCATAATTCCATTGTTGACGACGGGGAATATCGATATTTTGACTTTGAGCATAATTGTTAATTGCCTCTGCTACAGGATGGGTAATTCTTTGTTCGGCAGCAGCAGCCAAGGCTAATACTTGTTCTGCGGACATTCTGCCTGGGATGGTTTGAATGCCGACTACGGTTAGTTGTCCTTGGGTTAAAGTTCCCGTTTTATCAAAGACAACTGTATCTACTTCTGCTAACTGTTCGATAGTTCTGCCACTGCGTACTAAAATACCGTGCCGTGTATTGTGGTTTAATGCGCTGAGAAATGCTGTAGGCATAGAAACGCGGATACCTGTCACAAAATCCAAAGTTAAGATAGAGGCTGCCCTGGCAGGTTCTCTGGTAACACCTAAAACCACACCAGCTAAAGCCAGAGAAGGTAAAATCAACTTATCTGCTACCTGTGCTGCATAATTTGCCATCCGAGTATCGTGTACGGGGGCATTTTGCAGTAGTTCCATACTGGCAGCAGCGCGAGTCTGTTTTCCTACCCTATCAGCACGAATGTAAATCTGTCCCGAACGCACCAAAGTTGAAGCATAAACCTTTGTTCCTACATTAGCAACGATGGGCATTGATTCTCCTGTAAGCTGCTGTTGGTCAACTGTAGCTAGACCTTTAAGAACTTCTCCATCTACAGGAATTTGTTCCCCAGGATAGACAGTTACAGTTTCTCCTGGTTGTACGAGATCGCTCTTTATTTGTACGGGTTTTTCTGACCTAATTACCCAAGCAAAATGTCCAATGGCATCAAGTAAATCTGCGGTTTGGGTTTCTGTGGAACGAGCAGTGCGCTCGCGTATCACATCCCCTAGTTCGTGGAGAGTAATTACTAAGGCGGGAGTCGCTAATCTTCCTTGTCCATAACTTAAACTCAATGCTAATAAGTCTAAACAATCAATATTTATTTTGCGATCGCGCAAAAGACTCTGACTGGCTTTTTTCACTACGGGCAAAGTAACAGCTACTAGACTAGCAAGAGCAACTGGGCGTAACCAAATTAATCGGCTTTGATTACTCAACCAACTAACAATTGTGGTGAAGATGGGTAATGCTAAACTCGACCAACTTTCCAGTTCAGAAGCTTTATTTTTAGTAGGGTGGGCAATGCCCTCCTGACGATTAGTTGTTCCTGCTTGTTGAATTAACTGCGCTAAATTAGAAGCTATTTCTGTGAGAGAATCCCCTGTGTAGTAATATACGATCGCCACTGAAGCTGCAACTCGATTTACCCTCACTCCCCTAATGCCAGATTGAGCCAATAAAAATTGCTGAAGATTAGCTGCATAATCGGGATGATCTTTTAAATGAGAAATCCGAAATCTGACTCTGCCTGGGATATGATGCACCAAAGAAAGTAAAGGGCGATCGACTTCGCTCTTTTTTGTGTCAGTTATAGGTAGGGAGTTATTCAAATACTCGATCCTTAATTCTCGATTCTCTTTCTGAGATTTTTTGCCCTTTTTATACTGTTTCTTAGTCTTTTTCTGGTGCTTTTTGCTCTTTTTATTTTTTGCCATCAATGACGAATAACGAATTATCATCGTACAGACGTTCCGACGAAACGTCTCTTCTAATAACTGTAAGGGCTAGGCATTACCTTGCCCCTATCTAGAAACTTGATGTTCCTGTCGAACAGTATTGATAATCCCCATCAAACGCATTCCTATTTCCCAATCAGACAGTCCTTGATTATCATAATTAATCGCGATCGAAGCTGCTGCGCGATTGATCCGAACACGGTTAACATACTCATCAGCATTTAAAGCTTGTTGTAAACGCTGGGCAAAATCAGCATCAAGAGCTAACTGTGGCATTTTCAAACGAACTCTTCCAGGTACAGCATGAGCTATCGCACAATCTGGGAGATTTGTTTCTGATGCTGAACTCTCTTCCTGACTCGCACTGATATTATTGCTTTCGGTTACTGTGGATGTTGGTTCTTGTTTGAGTTGGGTAAATATTTGACGCGCCAAACTTGCCACCAACAAGTTGACGAGCAGGGCGTTTGCTCCTCGTAATTTCAATTGACTGGTAATAAATATACCGCACGCCACGGGAAGAATCGTTTCAATCTCTCCATGTTCTTTTAAAAATGTTCCTAGTTGGGGGGTTATATCTTCTGGCGAGAGATTACTAAAATTATTAGTTGCAGTTGTAGCTGTCATGGCTATGATTTACTCCTACTCTTTACTAGGTTAAGAAAAAATTGGCTTTAAGTAAATAAAATTTTAAATAGTCTTTTGTTTCTATAGAAATCAATGACTAGCTCGATCTATCCACTCATAAAATTCTAGTGTTTCAGGATTACAACTCGTACAACTGTGGCATTTTTCTGCTTTTGATAACTTGCGCACCCTACCTTTTTTAATTAACTTGTTTAACATCTGTCTCAGTGCATCTCCATCCATATGGAAATGCTGTTCCATTTCTGCTAAAGAGACGCGATGGTAATTGATTAGGAAGTTTTGGATCTCTGTGAGAATCATCTTAATTTCCGCGATAATTATGAGAAGAATTATTTTGAGAATTTATCGCGATCGAGTGTTTTGATAAACACTATCTATTCTTAAAATAGAGATATAATGTGACTATATTGAGTATGTTTTATTAACTGTTTTAAGGAATATTAAAATTTTTTCATTCAACACCGCTATTAGAGATGCTTTTATCCGAAGGTGTATCCTTTAGGACTAACCCCAAGTCTCTCTCGCGGTCAAATAAGTCACAGTTTTGTAGATAATCTTTCTCATTCAATAATATCAGTAAGATACCAGAAAAGATTCGCGATTAATATAGATGTTAATAAAGGCTTAATCTTATTTAGTATTTCCTCTTACAGCTAACGCCAACTTATCGGAGTCTCGTAAAGTCCTTTATTCTTGAAGGAGGGCAAACTAAGCGGAACTTGTACCCATCGCATTGAGGTATAAACGGAATCGAGACAATCTATGATTGAGCATTATTAAGCAGTTGGACAAAATTAATTTCCTATTTGAGAGAGGCAATAGGCACGCTTGTAATAGGCAATAGAGAAAGCTAAATGTGTAATTAATTCTGTCTGGGTACTTAGCTTTAATCAAACTCAAAGGCGGATAAGTTGTTCAACCACTGGGAAAACTGCCCAAAAAGAAACGTCTTATTAATAACGCTCTCACAGAAGGATTTAACCAAAACACGATCGCCTTTAATTTAAGAAACGCCAGATATTTTGACTCAATCATCCCTGATTAAATTTATCGCGTTTTACTATCTATTAAAGATATTCACCCAGATCGATCTCAATAGTGCAGTTAGAAGTAGGTTTAGCAACACAAGTTAGCACATAGCCTTCCTCAATTTGTTCCTCGCTTAAAAATATTTGTTCTGATTGATCTACAGTGCCAGAGATCATCTTACCCTGACAAGTAGCACAAGCACCTACCACACATTCAAAGGGAATTTTAATCCCCTCTTCGACAGCTTCCGAAAGAATATACTCATTATCGGGAATGGCGATCGTTTTTTGAAAGTTTTTGCTGTTATTAATTAAAGTGACATTATAAGTGGTCATAGTTTACTCTTGAAAACTAATTGCATACATTTTGAATTCTTTGATTATTGGTCTTTTGTTTGCTGACAAAGGACGAAAAACGGGCAGTAAGTACCTGGGCATAATTAATTGTGTATTTTGGCATAGCAGAGGGAGCAGGGGAAGCAGGGGAGCGGGGGGGGGAAAGATTAATGTGAGGACACTTCATTAATGTACAAATAATTTTGCTTACCTACTTATAAAAATCCAGGGAAATTTCAGACGAGATACCCTCACAAATAACAACTATGTACTGCTGGTCTAAATTAAAAAACTTATATCAGACAATTTTGTGAAGGTGATAATTTTCAACTCAGATCAAATTGATTAAGGTTGTACTCGGATGATGAAAACCTATAGAGGAGGATAAGCAACATCATTTTTTTGGGGCAAGGTACGAGTATTTTTATCCAGAAGCGCGGGGATTTTGAGTAGGTTTGTAGAACGGAAAGCAATTTAAGCTCAAAGTCAATTAAGATCCTAATTTAAAGCAATTATCTAATTAAAATTTGAAGCGATCGCTTTTTTCTAGTACCATCTCTTTTCGCATCTAGTAGTCCACCAAATTAATTCTGTTTGATACAGTACAGCGATCGCTATTTAGCGATCTTCGAGTTATTTTTAAGTGTTGAGTTTGGTTAGAGTCTTGCTCTCTCACTGCGCTCATCATACACAATCTCAATTCCACCACGAAATAAGATAATTGCGATCGCTGTACCGATAATTAAATCGGGAAAACGAGAATTAGGGGAAAACTTGATTTAAAGTAATTATCCATACTTGAAATAAAACGATCATCAAGTCTAATTAAGAGAAATGATTGTAATGTTAATTATCTTGAAAAATAAATTCAAAATGCTAAATCGGATTTTGTTACCTGAATTATCAAAGGGTGGGCATTGCCCACCCTACAATCTTAATTCCGTCTCTTCAAGACAGAATAACCATCAAACGAAGCCAAAATATGGAAATTTAACCAGCTATAAGCTTTGTTTAATTCCTCCACTTAAAGAAGTGGAATAAGGCATAGTGGTGGGTAAAATTGCTCTCACTATGCAAGTCTTGCTAATAGCTTATAGCCTATAGCTTATAGCTAATCGCGTAGCGATTTTAAGATACCCCCGCCATACTTTGATTATCTTGTGGGGTTTCTGTCTCAGGATGGTACATTGTGGCATCTATCTTACAACCGCGATATGCAAGGGTGTAAAGTTCTTTCAAGTCTTTAATCAGAGGATAGCGGGGATTTGAGCCAGTACATTGGTCATCAAAAGCTTGTTCGGCTAATTCTTCGACTTGTTCGTAGAACTCTTTTTCTTCTCCTGGTAAGGCTTCTTTAATAGTCAGGGGAATATTGATTTCTACTTTGAGATTATCGATCGCTTCAACTAATTTTTCTACTTTCTCGTCAGGAGTATTCCCTCCTAAATGTAGATGATCGGCAATTTCAGCATAACGTTCTTTAGCATGGGGGTATTCGTATTGGGGGAAGATAGCCTGTTTAAACGGTGCATCGGTGGAATTATAGCGAATGACGTGGGTAATCATCAGCGCATTGGCTAAACCGTGAGGGACATGAAAAGTAGAACCTAGTTTGTGTGCCATGGAGTGACAGATGCCTAAGAAAGAATTGGCAAATGCCATCCCTGCAATGGTAGCTGCGTAGTGAACTTTTTCTCTGGCTTGAGGATCTTTGGCACCCAGTTGATAAGCGCGAGGCAAGTATTTAATCAGTAAGGCGATCGCTTGTAAAGCCAAACCATCGGTATATTCTGTCGCTAGTACTGAGACATAGGCTTCTAAGGCATGGGTCAAAGCATCGATCCCACCAAAAGCTGTGAGGGATTTGGGCATATTTAAGACCAATTCGGGATCGACAATTGCCATACTGGGAGTTAAGGCATAGTCGGCAAGGGGATATTTAATACCCGTGCGGTCGTCAGTTACTACGGCGAAGGGTGTTACTTCCGAACCAGTACCAGAAGTAGTGGGAATTGCTACCATTTCCGCTTTTTTCCCTAAAGTTGGTAACTCATATACCCTTTTGCGGATATCCATAAATCTGGTAGCGATGCCATCGAATTCGACTTCGGGATGTTCGTACATCAACCAAATTACCTTGGCTGCATCCATAGGGGAACCGCCACCAAAGGCAATGATAACATCGGGCTGGAAGGTATTGACCCTAGCTAATCCCATTTCGATAGTGGAAAGATTGGGATCGGGTTGAACATCATAAAATATTTGATGTTCGATGTTCATTTCTTCTAAGACTTCAGTTACTTCCTTGATCATGCCCATATCAAATAAGGGCTTGTCGGTAATGATAAATGCCCGTTTTTTACCCTCTAAATCTCTCAAAGCTACGGGCAAAGAACCGTATTTGAAATAAATTTTGGGTGGTACGCGAAACCAGAGCATATTTTCTCTTCGTTCGGATACGGTTTTGATGTTGAGTAGATGGTGAACGGTAACGTTTTCACTGACCGAATTACCACCCCAAGTACCACAACCCAGGGTTAGGGAGGGGTCTAACTTGAAGTTATACAAATCACCAATTGCCCCTTGGGAAGAAGGCGTATTAATTAACACCCTACCCGTGGAGACGTGGGAATCAAAATAGTCAATGCGATCGTGATTACTAGGAGTAGTATATAGTACAGAGGTATGTCCCCGTCCGCCCAATAAAATCAGTTCTTCAGCTTTTGCTGTGGCTGCTTTAAAATCTGCCACCCGATACATTCCCAAGACAGGAGATAATTTTTCAATGGAAAATGGTTCTTGAGCACCTACCCCGTCAATTTCCCCAATTAAAACCTTGCTTCCTAATGGTACTTCTATTCCTGCTAGTTCTCCGATTTGAACGACAGATTGACCGACGATTGCTGCGTTAATATGTCCATCTTTAATTAAGACTTCACCTACCCTTGACTGTTCTTCAGCAGTCAAAAAATAAGCCCCTCTGAGGACAAATTCTTGTTTAACGCGCTCATAAATTTCATCGACTACAATCACCGATTGTTCCGAAGCGCAAATCATGCCGTTGTCGAAGGTTTTACTCAATAAAATTGAGCTTACGGCTAATTTAATCTCGGCTGTTTCATCAATTACGGCGGGTGTATTACCTGCACCAACACCTAAAGATGGTTTACCTGAAGAATAGGCAGCTTTTACCATTCCAGGACCACCAGTAGCCAGGATTAGGTTTATATTGGGATGTTGCATTAAAGCTTGAGAAAGCTCTACTGATGGCGCATCAATCCAACCGATAATATCTTCTGGCGCACCTGCTTTTACCGCAGCATCTAAAACTGTTTTAGCTGCGTCGATCGTACATTCTTGAGCTCTGGGATGGGGAGAAAAGATAATTGCGTTGCGAGTTTTGAGCGCGATTAAAGCTTTAAAAATTGCGGTGGAAGTTGGATTCGTTGTGGGGACAATTCCCGCTAATATTCCCACTGGTTCGGCGATTTTTTGAATGCCATAATGGGAATCTGATTCGACTACACCACAGGTAGCTTCATGTTTATATTTGTTGTAGATAAATTCTGAAGCAAAATGGTTTTTAATCACCTTATCTTCAACGATCCCCATACCTGTCTCCCTAACAGCTAATTTAGCAAGGGGAATCCGTTTTTCGTTAGCTGCTAAAGCTGCTTGTTTGAATATTTTATCTACTTGCTGTTGAGTAAAACTAGCATATTTACTTTGAGCAACTTTGACTTTTTGAATCAGAGTATTTAGTTCTTCGAGGTTGGTGACTTTCATTTATGATTGTTAATGGTTGGTGGTTGGTTAGTCATTAGTTAGTTGTCATTGGCTTCTAAACGAAAGCTCAAAAACAAAGGACAAAAGAAAAATAACTAAATCAATAAGCTTTAATGTTGTATTCTTGAAAAATCTTTCTGGCTGTGGCAACTAGTGCTGGGGATGCGGGGGGCGTATCTTTAAGCTGGTATTCGTAGCCTAGCTGTTCCCACTTATATTCTCCCATTTTGTGAAAGGGTGAAATTTCCACTCGTTCGATATTATTTAATCCCGATATAAACTCCGCTAAACCCCTAATATTTTGAGGAGGATCGGTAAGATTGGGGACTAGAACAAATCTCAGCCAAACTGGTTTATTAATATCACTTAAATAACGAGCAAAATTCAATGTAGGTTCGAGTGAAACGCTAGTAACTTGATGATATATTTTAGGGTCAAAAGATTTTATATCTAATAATACTAAATCTACATAGTCTAATACTGGTTTTGCTGTTGCTAATTTGACATAACCAGAAGTATCTAAAGCAGTATGAATTCCTAACTCTTGACAAGCAATAAAAATCTCTTTGATAAACTCTGGCTGCATTAAAGGTTCACCGCCAGTTATGGTTACTCCTCCTCCAGAAGATTTCATGTAAGAGCGATATTTTTGGATATCTGCAATCAATTCATCAACTGTGACTTCTTTACCATCATCGGGATGGCGACAGTCGGGATTATGGCAATAAAGGCATCTTAAGGGACATCCCTGGGTAAAGACAATATAGCGAATTCCAGGACCATCGACAGTCCCACAAGTTTCAATAGAATGAATTCTGCCTTTAGTTTTTGATTGAGAAGTTGTTGTTGTCATTGATTGCTAATTATTGGTTATTAGTTATTTATTGTAATGTGAGCAACTAAAGACAAACGACAAAAGACTATGTATGGACACAAGACTAATTAGCCTGTTGGTGAACAAGCATCACATCGCAGGGAACATTATGAGAAACATAGTTACTGACACTACCTATCAATAATTCACTCAAACCTTTTCTACCGTGACTACCAATAACGATTAAATCGGCTTCCCATTCTTGAGCGTATTTGCAGATTTGACGTTCTGGTTGACCGATTTCTTGAACGAGTTCTGCTGAAACCCCAACTTGTGCAGCTTGTTCTACCAAAGATTGCAAATCATCAAAGTTATTTTCTACCAATAGCTGCCATTTCTCTTGTTTAATTTCATTGATAGTCGAAGCATTTTGTGAATAATAGCCACTACCAGTTAATGAGACGGTGTCTCTATATTCTGCTTCTGAAGAAGAAATTACATTAAATAACTGTAATTCGGCATTAAATGCCTTAGCTATTGATAAACTTTGTTGAAAAGCTTTTTGACTAAGTGGGCTATTATCTAATGCCACGATAATCTTGCGATACATTGATTATCTCCTGGAGTTACAAGTTAATGATTTATCAAAAAATTAATTGTGTAATTGATTCCTATTTTTTTCTGGAATAAGTTAAGAGGAAGCTAGACGATAATCAAGTTATTGGTTTCATATCATATCAAGTTGGTTTTTGTCTTCAATCTCAGTTAACTTATTTTAGTTCTCACTATACCTTCATCATAAAAAACATTTTGGTGATTAACCCATATTTTTAAGGTTTTCTTGATAAATCAAAATGCAATTAATAATTTGATTAGCTCTCTATTTAGCGATCGCACAATAATTAAAAAATAATTAACAAGTAATCATCTATATATAGCTATATCATACTTAATGAGGTACAAAAATTTTTTTAGCGATCTTTAACCAAAAATAACCAACTTATAACTTACGCTTTTCAAGCAATAATATATTACTTTTTAAGTATTTGGATTAAAAAAGTTAAAAATACAATTATTAAACAAAAATTATTCTGATTGATTATTATTATGAAAGTAAATATTTCGTTATTATAGAGGCAAAAGTTAATTATTATTATAGAGGTGAATCTATACAAGTTAACTTGCCTTACAATTAGCTAGTAAAAAACGCCAAATAATATGAGTAAAACAAAATTCGATCCTTATCTTAAGCTATTAGAAATTCCCCCAGGACACCTTAATATCATGGGTTACATTGATGAATCAGAAGTAAATGGCCCTGGTAGTCGGGCAGTAGTTTGGTTACAAGGATGTCAAAGAGAGTGTGATGGCTGTTTTAATACTGACTCTTGGTCATTTGAAATCAATCAGTTAATTTCTGTGG
>NZ_LR213915.1 GCF_900659865.1 Hyella patelloides LEGE 07179 | reverse complement strand
TTAAACAAGCTGATTCTTGTAAATTTTTTCGCTTACTTTTTCAGCAAACCCTAATTAATTTTCCCAATTTGCCCAATCTTGAGGTTTAAGAAAGGTATCATATAATTCAGCTTCGGGAGTATTAGGCTCAGGAGTATAGCCATATTCCCAACGCACCAAAGGAGGTAAAGACATTAAAATAGATTCAGTACGTCCATTAGTTTGTAGACCAAAAATAGTCCCACGGTCATACACTAAGTTAAACTCTACATAACGTCCTCTGCGATATAGCTGAAAATTGCGCTCTCTCTCTCCATATTCTGTGTCTTTTCTTTTCTCGACAATAGGTACATAAGCAGGTAAGAAAGCTTGACCACAATCCTGCACAAAACTAAACAACTCCTCCCAGCTACGAGGGGTAATTTCTCCTAATTCGTTGCTGTATTTAGCTGCACCACCATCAAGATTAAAACCACGGTACAAGCTCCCTCTACCATCTTGATAGTCAAAAAATAATCCGCCTATACCTCTATTTTCTTGACGATGTTTGAGATAAAAATATTCGTCACACCAACGCTTAAATACAGGATAGTATTCTTGATTATGTTTGTCACAAGCTGCTTTATAAGTGCGATGAAAATGGAAAGCGTCTTCGGCAAAAGGATAGTAAGGAGTTAAATCTGCACCACCACCAAACCACCAAACAGGACCCGCTTCAAAATAACGATAATTGAAATGCACGGTAGGAATATAAGGATTACGGGGATGCAATACCATTGATGTCCCTGTGGCGTAAAATTCGTGTCCTTCTGCTTCTGGACGCTGTTTTAAAATAGATGGGGGTAAATTTTTTCCCCAGACTTCAGAAAAGTTAACTCCACCCTGCTCAAAAATTGCACCTTCTTTTAATACGCGAGAGCGTCCACCACCACCTTCTGGTCTTTGCCAACTTTCTTCTTTAAATTTTTCTTTCCCATCTAATTTTTCTAAACCAGTACAAATTTCATCTTGTAGCTGCTGCATAAACTGGCTAATTCTTTCCCTAGAATCTTTAGGAGGTGTGGTGGGAGTGTTATTATCAGTTACATTTTTAAAAGTTGTCATAATGTATTTCAGTATTACGCAAGTAAAAAGCTAGTATTAAGTTCTCACTTAAGATTATCTTGAATTGAGTACGCTCAAATTACTACTGAACCAGAGTGCAGATGTTTCTCAGTCAATTAGCAAGATTTCTTAATAAAAGAGCGAATATTGATTTTTATTAAGCAAAACAAATGCTGTTTTTTATGGGGAAAGTACGATGATACTTAAGTCTTTGTCTCGATTTTGGTCTAAAAAGCATCGACGTTCTTATAAATTAAGAATTTATAAAACTTATCGTACTGTAAGTAAAGCTTCTCTGGATACTCTGTGGCAAAAGATTATTCACGTAGCAGATGTTTCTTGGCATCCTTTATTTGATAGTACTAACTTACCCCAAGGCTTGATTGCTAAACCAGGATTGTTTTATCAGGTAGTTACAAGACTGACCCCAATCCCCGTTAAGCTGTTTGTGGAGAATGTTCGCCCTAAAGAACTACTCAGCATTCGTATTTTGGCAATTCCTGGTATGGAACAACGAATTACTTATCAAGTAGAATCTACTCTTTGCGGTACTTATTTAGTCTGTTCAATTACTCTTAAAGGCTGGCTATCCCCGTTGATGTGGTGGTGGATTCGCCCTTATTGCGATCGCGTAGCGTCCGATCTAGCTCATGCTGTGGAAATTATTGATTAGGTATGACTTAGAAGTCAGAATTCAGCAGTAGGGGTGAACCGTCGTTCACCCTCAAAGAAGTCAGCAATTTACTTGGTTGGTAGGGAAATTAAAAATCATCAGGAAGGAAATTTCAAGGTGACACAAGCTTTTTAGCTTGGGAAGAGTTCACTCTTTTCGCTCTGTATCCTTCCTTCTAATTCCTCAAATAACGTCCCTACCTTCTAGTAATTATGAAATTTTAAACAACAACTTTGGTTAAGTTACAAGTCAAAGGACAAGCGGCGTATACAGGAGAATTAGATGGTTGTAAATCTTCTTTTCCATGTAGCCAATGCAACCAACTAACTTCTTCAGGGTGAATCCCTTTGAAGGTTAAAATAGCTGCGCCTAAAACAACAATTAATAAATTGAGACTTAAAATACTTCCTGTCACTAATACTACTGCACTAGAAGGTAACACTGCTTGGAGAATTATTGTCGCTAAAATTCCACAGGTAACTAATAAGACACCAATGGGAAATCCTACGACAAGAAAACAAACTGTAAGAGTAAAGCTCCATAGTAAAAAGCTTTTTGTAAAACCTAAATAAGAATTCTTTCGTGAATTATCTACTTGTGCTAACTGCATATTGATTTCTGGATTTTTAACAACAACAACAAATTTAAAAACGATCTTCTGAGATATGTGTTCTCAGCGATCCCAGTTAAAGTAAGTATAAAAAAACTTGATGAAATATAAAAGCTTTTTAAATATTTTTTTACATTTGAACAGTATAAATAATTTTAAAAGAGGTATGAATTATTGATCCCCAAGCTTTTTTAAAGGATTTGAACCCAATCAAGCCTAAAAAATCATCTTTTTCGTAATATTTGTTTACGCTATATTTTGTTTACTTTGAGCGTCAAGCGTTCCCTAAGTATTTATTCCTATAGTAATACAAACATAAGATACAATTGACGAGATCAAAGAATACAAAGGACTATCTAAGTATTTATTCCTACGAGATTTTCTAAGAATACAATTACTTAAGTAGTTTGATATTCAATAAAATGAGAATTATTACCGCATAATCCTGTATGAGATTGCTGTTTTTTTTGGGAATTCTGAAAATAATAACCACTACAGATTTTTAGATACATAAAAAGCATGACCAACGGAATAAGTTCGCCTTTACCCCCTCCACCTCCCCCAATGCCTGGTGCTTTGAACAACGGTAATGGAAAAGTAGCAAAAGCAAACGCAGCAAATACTAAAAAACAGGCTGCTAGACAAGCTCCCCGTCGTCCGAAACCTTCTCCTGGTCAACCGACTTTAGACTATATTGTGCGTAATGCTTATGAGTCTGGT
Source organism: Hyella patelloides LEGE 07179 (assembly GCF_900659865.1). Taxonomy (GTDB): domain Bacteria; phylum Cyanobacteriota; class Cyanobacteriia; order Cyanobacteriales; family Xenococcaceae; genus Hyella; species Hyella patelloides. The sequence continues at coordinate 14,493 of NZ_LR213915.1, read as the reverse complement.
TTTTCGGATATTCACTTAGGAGTAGGAGAAGTTCCTCGAATGCGCGATCGCGGTAAAATGGAGCGTACCGACTATCCTAAAACTGACCGCAATACTTTCTTTAGTTGGTTACATGAAGTTTTAAATGATGAAGAAGTAGCCAGATTTAAAAAAGAGCTAGAGTTTGACGGCGCAACTCAATATGAATTTGCTAGGGTGCGGATTAACATCTTTGATACTTTAAACGGTCCTGCGTTGGTAATGCGTTTGATTCCGTTGAAGATCTTAACTATGGAGCAATTAAACTTACCTTCTGTATTCCAAGACATTTCTGATGCTCACAAAGGATTAGTTTTGGTAACAGGCCCTACTGGGTCTGGTAAATCGACTACTATGGCTGCAATGGTAGACTATATCAATAGCGAACACGCCAAACACATTGTTACCATTGAAGACCCTATCGAATTTGTTCATCAAAGCCGTCGCTCTTTGATCAAACAAAGAGAAGTTGGTATTAACACTCATAAGTTTGATAATGCCCTGAAAGCTGCACTGCGAGAAGACCCTGATATTATTCTGATTGGGGAAATGCGCGATCGCGAAACGGTCAACACCGCCCTCAAAGCTGCTCAAACTGGTCACTTAGTAATGGGAACATTACACACTAACAGCGCGATTAAAACCATTGAAAGGATTTTAACCCTATACACCGCAGAAGAACAGGATGCTATGCGAGTAGCGATCGCTGAATCTTTAGTGGCGGTTATTTCTCAAGGTTTATGTCGGACTACTGATGGCAAAAGGGCTGCTTACCACGATGTTTTGGTCAACACAGAAACCGTCAAAGACTATATCACTGGCTCTAAATATGATGAAATTCATCAGTTAATGTTGGATGGAGGTTACGACGGCATGGTAACTACTAACCAATCGCTGTTTATGCTCTATGAAGACGGCAAAATTACCGAAGAAATCGCCCTAGAATGTTCCCCTACACCTAATGAAATGGCAATGATGCTTAGAGGACGATTTTAAAGGATCGGGCATGAAGGATGAAGGATGAATAATAGGTAATCAGTATGACTCTTCATAATCTGTTTACCTTTCATATTTCCTCATTCCTCATTCCTCATTCCTCATTTCTCATTTCTCATTTCTCATTTCTCATTCCTTGTTCCTTGTTCCTCTTTTAGCTAGGATCGTTAATATTAACCTTAAAAAATAATTAATCTAAGGTGACTGAGTCAAACTCGCCTTTACCGCAGTCATACAAAGGAATTGCCTTATTTACGCCAGGTGGGGATTTAATTTATGCAATCGACCCCAAAAAACAGGATCGTTGGCATCTTCATCTATGTCTTAGCTTGCAAGAAATTTTGGGTTTACCTGAGCCTCCGCATTTTCTAGTTCCAGCCTATACCGCCACCATAGACCGTTATAGCGATCGCAAAACAGGAAAAATTCAAGTTTCGGCAGAAGTTTATCCCGCAGTCAAGCGTTACTTACCCTTATTGCAAGTTTTATTTGAAAATGAAAAATGGCAACTAGCTCCTTGGCAAGAAGAATACTGTAACCCCAGTTTGCTGGAAACTTACAGAGAATCTTTTCCTCAACTATGGCAAGAAAACGAATTAATTGTCCGTTTAGACCCAGATAACTTAGATTATCGCCATTTAACTTCTAATTTGAGTTCTTATAAATCTTCGGAAACTCTTTTCACAGAAACTCAAACTCAAAATAATGTGGGTTATGTTTTGCGATTATTTATTTCCCATGACAATGCAACTACAGAAAAAACTTTAGATAGTATTCATAAAATTCTAGAGCAGGGCTTGACTCATCCCTATACCTTAAAAATTATCGACATTTCCAAAAACCCCGAACAGGCAGAACGCGATCGCATTTCTGCTACCCCTGCTTTAGTTAGGGTTTTTCCCGAACCTGTTAAGAAAATCGTCGGGGAATTAGATGATTTAGAACGAGTACTAAGAATTATTTCCAGTTAGTGGTTAGTTGTTCTTTGTTAGTGGGAACGTGGCTCGTTGTTCGTGGCTGGTTGCTGGTGGCTTATTACTTATTACTTATTACTTATTACTTATTACTTATTACTTATTACTTATTACTTATTACTTTTGACTTGCTACATCCCTCATTCCTTACTAACTACATTCCTTACTAACTAATAGTGCCTGTAAGGGGAGAACTAGCACTGGCATATTGTTTAACAGGAATTCTACCAGCTAAATAAGCCAATCTTCCAGCGATCGCTGCTAGTCCCATTGCTTGAGCCATTGCGGGGGCATTTTGAGCCATTGCGATCGCACTATTAATGAGTAAAGCATCTGCACCCATTTCCATTGCCTGGGCTGCTTCGCTTGGTGTCCCGATACCCGCATCTACTACTACAGGGATCTTGGATTGTTCGATAATAATGGCAATATTAGCTGTATTTTTTATCCCTTGTCCAGAGCCAATAGGAGAACCCAAAGGCATTACAGTGGCGCATCCTGCTTCTTCTAAGCGTTTTGCCAGCAAAGGATCGGCATTGATATAAGGAAGTACAGCAAAGCCTTCTTTGACTAGTTGTTCGGCTGCTTCTAAAGTCCCGATAGGATCGGGTAGTAAATACTTAGGATCGGGAATTACTTCGAGTTTGACAAAGTTATTATTTTCTTGACCTAATAATTTAGCCATTTCTCGCCCTAAACGAGCTACTCTAATCGCTTCTTCGGCAGTTTTACAACCTGCGGTATTGGGTAACATCCAGATACGTTGCCAATCAATTGCTTCTGCTAACCCTTCATGTCCTGCTGCTTTAGTTTGTACTCGACGCACCGCTACTGTTACAATGTCGCAGCCACTAGCAGCTATACTTTGTTGCATTGCTTCGATACTGGCGTATTTTCCTGTACCAGTCATTAAACGAGAGTTAAAAGTACGTCCTGCAATTACTAAAGGTTTATCATCTTGAATGATGTTAGATATTTGGGGTGTTGCGGTAGTTGTTGCTTTTGCGCCGATTTGTAAAAAAGTTGCTTGATTTCCTTGACCGTTATAATTTGCAGAGCCATTAAGCATGATCTGATTTTTTCCTTGAATACTGTTTGTTCTTTGACTGTCTTTGTCATAAGTCGTAAAACGTTGCCAACTGAAACTAGATAACAAAGGATCGAATTGACCTTCCAGGATTAAATTGGCAATTAAAGCAGCCGTTACAGGGGCGAGCAATATACCATTACGATAATGTCCTGTAGCTAAATATAAATTTTCACAGGGACTATGACCGAGTATGGGTAATTCATCAGGTGTTCCTGGGCGAAAACCCCACCAAAAATCTTCAATTTGCCAGTTTGCTACTCCAGGATAAAGTTGCATCGCTTTCTGTAACAGATTTTGGATTCCTTGAGGGGTATTGTGAGGAGTCCAGCCCACTTCTTCTACAGTAGCTCCGATAATTAATCTGCCGTCTTGTCTGGGTACAAGATAGATATTGTCCCCGTATAAAACTTTTTGTAGTGGGTAGGGTTGATTTGCCTGATTGGGCATTCTCAGACAGAGCATTTGCCCTTTTACGGGGCGTGTAGGAATGGGTAATAATTGACTAGACCAAGAGCCAGTAGCCAAGACATATTTTGCTGCTTCTAATTCTTCTTGGGAAGTAAAAATACTAGTTACTTTGCCTTTTCTTTGCTGAATACCATGAACTGTGACCCCTTCTTGGACATCAATACCCAAAGCTTTGGTAGTTTGAATTAAACATTGCATCAAAGAGCGATTATCCACTTGTCCATCTTCGGGATACCACCAGCCACCAAGGACATCTTGACCTAAACCTGGTTGATAAAATTGAATGCTTTGGCGATCTAACCAAACAGCATTTTCTTTCTCTTGTTCTTCTGCTATGTCAGCTTGTTGAATCACGGGAGCTAAAATACCACAAGGCAAATAGTTAGTTGCCATTCCTGTAATATCTTCTAGCTTGCGTGTCCATTCTGGATAAGCCCAGCGAGATTTGAGACAGAGCTTTAACATTGCTGAGTCTGCTATTTGCTCTGCCATCGGCGCAAGCATTCCTGCTGCTGCCCAACTTGCTGCTTGTTGGACATCACGGCTGATTACGGTAACATCTGCACCACGCAATTTTAGGTCTATAGCGATCGCTAAGCCCATAACACCGCCACCAATGACAATTATTTCTTTGGTTGTCTTCATTATTTTTCTATACCTTCCCCTTGAACAACCAGCATACAAAATTTATCAGAGCTTTCGCTTTAAAGGAATAAGGTAACAGATAATAGTTTTTACGGATCGCTTACCAGTTGCTACTTAATCCTTTTTTCTTCATCCTTTAAATATTACATTCTTGACAGCGAGACAAAATTAAACAACTCCACCACCGAGAATAACTACCAACTAAACCCAATTCTTTTAATTTTCCTTGGGGTAGGTGTCCATTCCAAGGGAAATGCCCTAAAACAGCATCCAGAGAAAAGTTGAGGCTATCGTGGGCTAACCAGTTATTCTCAACTCGCCATCCCAAACGCTCTCCTAATAAACATTCTGTACTATAGTCAATTTTGCCTCCCAATTCTTGCCAGATCTTTCTTTGTACCGAAAAACCAAAACGTCCATCACTGTAATTTAACCAAAGTCGATCGATTATTTGTAAAACTTCACAAGATAAATTTTGCGTAGCGGGATAATCTAACCAACCTTCTTTAACTCGGCGACTCATTTTTAAAATCAGATCGTAGGTTTCTTCATCTGCTCGTTCCCATTGTCTAACTGCCAATAATTCGGTTAAGCGACTGTACTTTTGATCGCTTTGTTGTAGTTCAGTAACTGAGATAATTTCCAGCCATTCTTGTACTGATTGGGGGCGTTCTTCAGGCTCTAGAATCATGCCTTGAATAATTCCTTGATTTAAGAGATCGCTTAAATGAGGATTATGTTTTTTAGGCGGTATTAATTTTGCCCCTTGCCAACGAAATTGAGCTGGTAAAGGCTGTATTCCTGTAAGTAAAAAATAGAATGTCGCAGCTAAAGCGTAAACATCCGTATAAGCACCTCTTTTAGCTCTGATTTGGTACTGTTCAATAGGTGCATAAGATTCTGTTCTGGCATTGGTATGAGTTTGAATTTTACCATCAACAAATTCTCTTGCTAGTCCAAAATCAATTAACACAGCTTCGGCGGTATCTGTCCGCAACATGATGTTAGAAGGTTTTACATCACGATGTATCAAACCCTGTTGGTGAATATAAGTTAAAGCTGCACCTACTTGTCTGATGTGTAGTAAGGCTTCTTCTGCTGATAAAACTTGCTTTTTAATTGTGTACTGCTCTAAATTACCACCAGTGATGTATTCCATCACCATACACCAGAGTTCTCCTTCTCGACAGACATCTTTGACTTCTACAATGTGAGCATGACGGCACTTTGCTAGACGAAAAGCTTCTTGAACAAATTTGTCTTGTTGTTGAGAAAAATTTTTTTGGGTTTGAATTAAATCATTAGCCGTTTTGATTGCTACGAATTTATTAAGAGAAACATCTTTGGCTCGATACGTTACACCAAAGCCACCAACGCCCAAGACTTCCTCTATTAGATATTTTCCTCCTTGTATTGTCTCATTTGGTTTCCAAATCATTAGTTTATACTGTTCTTGTATTATTGGCGTGGTGTACTTTATCGGCAAGCCCTAAAAAATGAACGATCGATCTTTTCAAGATCGATACCAAAAAATGACGACATTTTTAATTTTGTTTAAGTCTAGGACAAATTACTTTAAGAATTTTGATTCTTAACAATACAATAGACACCATTGTAATCTCTGCAATGTTTTTCTACGAAGAGTAATTGCGATTTATCAATAGACTGGTTATAAATATTTTTGAACTACATCCCAACCCGTAATCGAAACAAAAATCAAACCTACCAATAATATCAAGTTAACTGTCAGATGAAGCGATCGCGCCCAGGAATTTTGGGGACTAATTTGGCTAGCACTGACCCCAGAAATTATTACTAAAATTACGACTAAAATACCAGCTATTAAATGGGACGAATGTCCCAGGCTGCCATAATGACCGAGAGTCCCCACTAAGCCTATCGCCAGTAATAACAGTACCAAAAAAATCATCACTATCCCCATGGTGTAATGAAAGGTTCTTAACCAAGAGGGACGACGAGAACGATAGATTCTGCTGTAAAGGATTGTTGCTCCCGATAATAGCAGGATACCATAAGCTGCGATCGCTAATCCCATAGACCAAGCAGCAATTTTCCACAACCAGATAAATGAAGGTAAATCCAAATTAATTTACTACCAATTTTTTTGCTCTAGAAATTAAATCATAAAGTAAATATAAAAATAGAGGCTACCTTGCTAAGGCAACCTCATAATTATTTTGATATTAATTTAATATTTCTCAAATTGTTGTAACATTAAACTTTAATTGTGGTACGTGATGTTTAAGTTGTGTAAGTTGTGTTGGTTGATGAGGACTAGATTTAGCAACACCACCTGTGGTAGACTTTGACTCATCCGAAAAACTATAAAACATTCGACTATTTTCTTGGATAGCCAAACGATTACAGGGTATACGATCTGATAAAATTGCGCTAGCCATCATACCCGAATGAATTTCCAATATTCCGTAGGATATTGCTTCAAACACTAATCTTTGACCAGGGAAGACCACTCTTTCAAAATACCAATTAGGAACATTGGTAATGCGAGCTACCTGAATTTGGTTAGTAGCATTCACATAAGAGCATAAAAGGCTGTCGCCTTCTCCTTGAGGGATGGGATCTATTATTTGAGACATGATTATTGAAGCGTTTAAAACTTAGTTTACTATTCCTTTAGTGTAAGCTAACACTTCGCGATCCCCGATGGCTGTAAAGAAGAATACCAATTGTTCAGTCTCTATGCTTAACTCTTCCTTTTGAGGGACATTTTACTAAATTTTAATTTTGTTTAAAAATCTTTAAAAAGATATATTTCGCGATATTTAGTCATCGATCTCCTAAATGTGCCAGAAAGAAAGTAGAAAATATTTTCTGGTAATTCATGCTGCAAAATTCTTGGTTTTAACTACGACAATTTACAAATAACTACTTTCTAGTTGATACTAACTATCAATCTAGTTAAAGTTAAGTTATATAAACAAATGTGAGACAACTTCTTTAAAAAAAGCGTAAGTCTTAAAAAACAGGGAGCAGATGGTGTGATATGCAGGAGGATTTTCCTTCTAACTTCTGAAGGCTCAAGTCCCAGTAAACCTGAGATTTTTAATCCCTGCATTTTTGTGAGGTGCTTGTACGCCCCGTCACTATTTCTTTCTTCTTGATTTAACTATCAACACTTTTGGAGCGATGATGATGAATCAAAAAATTTTATATGTCCGTCTTCCTTGTAATCCCATCTTTCCTATTGGTGTGGTTTATCTCTCTGACCATATTCACAAACTATTTCCCGAAGTTGAGCAAAAAATTTGCGATCTCGGCACAGTTGCACCTTTAGACTTTAATTCTGCTATAGATACCTGTATCGATGAGTTTCAGCCTACTTTGTTAGTTTTTTCTTGGCGAGACATCCAAATTTATGCTCCAGTAGGAGGAAGAGGAGGCAATCCCTTACAAAATGCTTTTGAATTTTATTATGCTTCTAACCCTTTGATTCGTTTAAGAGGAGCATTAGGAGGCTTCAAAGTAGCGACAGCCTATTACGGCGAATTGTGGCGTAATGAAGGGCTAATTAAGCGGGGACTGAAGCGAGCCAGAAAATACTATCCAGAAGCCCGTGCAGTAGTCGGAGGTGGTGCAGTTAGTGTTTTCTATGAACAACTGCAAAAGCAGCTACCCAAGGGAACTATTGTATCTGTAGGAGAAGGAGAGGCCTTACTGGAAAAACTCCTCAAAGGTGAAGACTTTAGTGGAGAGCGTTGTTACATAGCAGGAGAAACTAAGCCCAGAGAACGCTTGATCCATGAATGGCCCACTCCCATTGAAAAAAGTGCCTGTAACTACGACTATATTGGTTCGATTTGGTCTGATTTTGACTATTATCTTCAAGAAAATGACTTTTACATCGGAGTTCAAACTAAAAGAGGTTGTCCTCATAACTGTTGTTACTGTGTCTACACTGTAGTCGAAGGGAAACAAGTAAGAATTAATCCTGCTGATGAAGTGGTCGAAGAAATGCGTCAACTTTACGACCGTGGAATTCGCAATTTCTGGTTTACTGATGCCCAATTTATTCCAGCAAAAAGATTCATTCCTGATGTAGTGGAATTGTTACAAAAAATTCTGGATTCTGGCATGAAAGATATCCATTGGGCTTCTTATATTCGTGCAGATAATTTAACCCCTCAGTTGTGTGACTTGATGGCAAAAACAGGGATGAATTATTTTGAAATCGGGATTACTAGCGGTTCTCAAGAATTAGTCCGTAAAATGCGAATGGGCTACAATCTGCGTACTGTTCTGCAAAATTGTCGTGATTTAAAAGCAGCAGGATTTAACGATCTAGTTTCGGTTAACTATTCTTTTAATGTAATAGATGAAACCTATGAAACTATTCGTCAAACCATAGCTTATCATCGAGAATTAGAAAGTATTTTTGGCGAAGATAAAGTAGAACCAGCTATTTTCTTTATTGGATTGCAACCTCACACCCATTTGGAAGAATATGCTTTGCAAAATGATATTTTGAAACCTGGCTATGACCCCATGAGTTTAATGCCTTGGACAGCGAAAAAACTCTTGTGGAATCCCGAACCTTTAGGCTCTTTCTTTGGCAAAGTTTGTCTACAAGCTTGGAAGCAAAATCCCCATGATTTTGGTCGAGAAGTGATGCGTATTCTAGAAGAGAAATTAGGACGCGCTCCTTTAGAAGAAGCTTTAACTGCACCTATTGAGTCTACAAAGAAAGAATTATCCGCAGTCTAATTTTAAAGATGAGCGATCAATTATCAAGGATGAAGTTAAAAGCAACCAACCACGAACAACCAACGAACAAATGAACAACCCCACCAGAGTCAGCAAATTAGCTGCTCAATTCATACAAAAGAACGATCCTACAGGGTGGTTTGAGGAATTATACTCTCAAGCAGAAGGCAATTCCGAGTTCATACCCTGGGCAGAATCAATAGTTAACCCTCATCTTGCTTCCTGGTTGGATGGGCATAATCTGGAGGGAAAAGGACAAAAGGCTCTGGTGGTAGGTTGTGGTTTGGGAGATGATGCAGAAGCTTTATCCGATGTCGGATTTCAAGTAACAGGTTTTGATGTTTCCCCTACTGCTGTTGCTTGGTGTAAACAACGCTTTCAGAATACTTCAGTTGATTATGTAGTTTCTGATGCTTTGCAACCAGAAGCAGCTTGGAAAAATAGCTTTGATTTTATTTTAGAATCTTACACCTTGCAAGCTCTTCCCGAATCTTTTAGGCAACAAATTATGTCTACCATAGTCAATTATCTAACACCAGGAGGTATGCTATTGATTATCTGTCGAGGAAGAGGCATACAAGAAGATGCGGGAGTATCTCCCCCTTGGGCTTTAACAAAAGAAGAATTATTTTTTCTAGAAAAGTTAGGGTTAAAGCAAGTATCTTTTGAAGACTATCTTGATGACAACAATCCTCCTGTCAGAAGATTTCGCATCAAATACCTCAAAGTTAAGGGGCAAGGAGCAGGGATTAAGGAGTAAGAAGCAGTGACTAACAACTAAAAAACAACAACTAACAACCAATGATTACTGAATAACTGTTTACTGAATAACTAACTAATATGCTTGAAGGCTCAATTTTACAAAAACTATCCCAAGCTCACCAAAATAGTAGTAGACCTCTTAATTTAGGAGTTTATTACAAAAATACTTTGGTGGCTCTTTGTCATGCTTTAGAAGACTTTATTTTGGAGTCGGACAGCAAACCTCTGATAGTGACAGCTTTCCAGCGCGGTAAATGGTATCTCGAAGAAGCAGAGCGTTATGGAGATTTAGCAGACAAAGCACAAAAAATAGCGATTATGGCAAGTGGTGATGCTGGATTTGCTGAGCATCCTACCAGTAAAAGAGATAACGTAGCTTTGGTGAAACTGCAAGACGATGACCCAGTAGCTCAAGAATGGCATTTGATGATTTTATCTTCTAGCTATACGGCTATGGTGCTATGTCAGGAATTATCAATAGAAGAATATGGAGTAGGAGGGCAGCCTCAAGAAGATTTAGAGCGCAAATTTTATGGTTTTTGGACTTTTGAACCCGATCTGGTGAAAGAAACAGTTTTACTGGCAATAGACCATATTAAATCCTACGACTCTAAATTAGCACAGAACTTAAGCGATCGCCTTTCTCAAATCAGTGCAGAATATACTAAACAAGCACCAGAAGAATTAACCGCAGTAGTTTCTCGTGTCGTTCATTATCTTCAAGAATCTCAAACTACTCTACACAATCCCCAAAAAGCTGATGATTTTAATTTCTTCCAAGATTTAGATGACAACATCGTTTCTAATGAAATGCAAGCTTTCTTGCGGATGGCACAAATTATAGATCTGACCGATACTTTAAACCCGATGGCTGCTACAGAAGTATCTGCTTTAGGGGAAGCAATGGGACAGTTGTTAGATCTACCTGCATGGCAAATTAAGAGACTCCGCTTGGGGGGATTATTGCACCGCTTGAGTTTATCACCTCAAACTACGACAGAAGCATCCCATACCGCAACGCAACAGGAAGTTTTAAAAAGACAAGATAGCTTACCCCAAGCTTCCGTATTAAGAATTATGCCACAGTTAAAAGCGATCGCCAAAATTCTAACTCATCAAACAGAGACTTGGGATGGTTCGGGTGTTCCATCTGGATTGGCTTATGATAATATTCCCCTAGAATCACGTATTTTAAGGCTGATTGCCGATTTTCAATATCAAGTTACTCAGTACCAAAAGCAAAACCCCACAGAAAATCCTCTAGCTAAAGCCTTCACAAACTGTCAAAATGATGCAGGAAAGGTTTACGATCCTAAATTAGTGGAAGCTTTAGGTTTATTAGTGATGGGGATACAGCAGGGAATGACCCTCCAAACTTATCGACCCAAAATTGCTGGAGGAATGTGGTTGATTGAATAGCTGAAAGGATAAAAGATGAAGCAGAGCAAAATTAAATAACGAATAAAGGGTAATGAGTGGTGTCAGTGCGGGTATATTACCCGTAAATCAAAAGTAATCAGTTATTTTTAACCAGTAATGAGCAATCAAGAATTAACAACAGATAAATTATTAGCAATTATTAAACAAGGACAAGAAAAAAACTTTCCTGGAGTCGATCTAGAAGATGAAGAATTGACTCACTGTCATTTAGAAAAAATTAATCTAGCAGGAGCAAATTTAGTTGGTACAGACTTTACAGAATCCAACTTAAAAGGTGCAAGATTTGATGGTGCAAATCTGTTGGGAGCAAAATTACACTGTGGAGATTTAAGAGCAAACTTCTTGGGTGCAAATCTCATGCAAGCGGACTTGAGTCAAGCAGATTTGAGAGGGGCTAATTTAAGAGGTGCTAACCTCATGGGAGCAAAACTAATCCATGTTTCTCTAGCTGGTGCATTTTTAAGTGGAGCAAATCTTACAGGAGTCAATCTCCAAGGTGTAGATTTACGTGGTATAGATTTACGCGGTGCAAATCTCAACAGTGCTAACCTCAAAGGAGCAAGCTTGGTACAGGCTGATTTACAAGGAGCAAGTCTTAATGAAGCTAATTTAGAGGAAGCAGATTTACGAGGTGCTAATTTATCGGGTGCTAATTTATCGGGTGCTAATTTGCTGTGTGCGGAACTCGAAGGAGTTAATATGAATGGTGCTAATTTAGCTCAAGCTTGTATTGTTGGGACTTCTTTAGCATCCTCACCGCTTCTTTAGAGAAGAGGATTCCTAAAACAACGTTAGCTGTTTGTAGGTGGTTAGGGATAAGCATTGTCTCATCCCTATTTATTTTAATTTTGCCTACTTCATTACTTGAAATCGTTGTTTTAATCGACGACGAAAGTTAGCAAATCCGATAAATCCTGCCACTAAACCGAAGCCAGCAATCGGCGAAAACTCAAAGGGTACAGCTGCTGCATCAACTTGAAAATTATCGACTAACAAAGCCGAAGAGCGATCGCTACCATCCACATCAATCGTGCCTAAAGCAATTCGATAGGTATATGCCTGTTCTGATTCCAAACCATTAACCGTGTAAGTGTAGGTATTACTGTCGCTATAGTAAGTCGTATCACCCTGCACAAAATTGTTACTCGCATTCGCAGCCGTGATTGTGCCAGAACTATCAGCCAACACCTCAATCGCACCAGAAGAGGAAGCGGTATCGTAAACACTCAGAAAAGCAAAATCTTGATTGCCAAAAGAAGTTGTACCATCATTAGTCAAGTAAGCCCAGTTAAAACTAATCTCAAATCCCGTTTCACCAGCATCCAGATTCACAGTGAAATCTTGATAGATTGCCGAACCTTCTTTAGAAGTGCGGGGATTGCCTGGTTGAGAAGGGTTTCTCTCAATACTAAAAGCCGATAGAGGTAAACCCAGTTCGGTTTGGACGTCGCTCCCTGGATTAGTTGTGGTACTAGTATCCGCATCTAAGGGGTCTGTTCCCGATTGATTAAAGCTTAAAGAACCACCAGAACTATTGACATCGTCAGTTCGACTATTGTAAGCGTTAGTAATAATCGCTTGATTAGAACCTGGAGCAATCGGATTAATGTTAACTCCATTAGCTTGAACTGCATTGCTGCCAATAGTAGTAACGTCCCCAACAGTTTGCCAACCAGTAGTCGAGGTTTCAAAGTCTGTATTGGTTAAAGTGACCGAAAAAGCCTCAGCCGAATTAACGTTCGTAAGGTTGCTAAGAGCCAAGCAACCAACAAGACTAGCGACGCGAGAACTAGATTTAATGAAATGAGATAAAGTCATGGTCTTAAAAAAATTAGTGAATCAAGGAACAGATCGAGAGTAGAGTTAGAGCCAAAGGCAGATGATAAATCTGCCCATAACAGGTAAAAAATTAACTAGAAAAGGAAATCGCTTTCATCGATGGTGTTGAAATCGACGTTTTCGAGGAAGACCACATTTTTGTTAGTCAAAATATCATTAGAGCTATCACTGGGGTCATAATCCACTTGAATCATGGTGTTAGTACCTGAGCCAAAGCTTTTAGCTTCGATATAACCACCAGTCCAAGGATTACTGACTCCTCCAAGCTCATCAGCAATGATGCTACGGAAATCAAGTGTGTCTCCGTTAGGATCGAAGTCGGTAATAATATCAATGCCTTCACTGGTTTCGTTGAAGTGGAAGGTATCGTTACCACCATTCCCAGTTAAGGTATCTTGTCCTTTGCCACCTGTAATAAAATCATCATTGGAAGTACCTATCAGAGTGTCGGATACAGTTGTGCCAAGAATAGCCCCATCATCAAGGAAGTTATTACCTATATTATCTGCTCCTGCCAGAGTGACTCCAATATTGTTATCGTCACCAACTAAATCGCTGGAAGTATCAAAGTCATCATTGGTAACTCCTGTAGGATTGATCTCTTGAACCACATAGTTGCCATTGATGAGATTCTCGAACTGATAAGAACCATCGGAGCTAGTAATAGTCGAATCAATCAGAGTATCTCCACCATCAACCAGACCATCATCATTGCTATCAACATACAATTCAACAGTAATTCCTCCAATGCCAGAATCATCTCCGCCAATAGTATCGTCATTGCTGAGATCGTTATCATCGAAGACTCGACCACTGATAGCATAAGTAGAGCCTCCATCATCGAGGAAGTTATTGTTGGTGCTGTTAGCTCCTGCTAGAGTAACTCCAATATTATTATCCCCAGAAAGTCCTTCGGTATCAAAGTCATCACTGGTAAATCCTGTAGGATTGATCTCTTGAACTACATAGTTACGATTTAACAGATTATTGAATTGATAAGAACCATTGGAGTTGGTAATAGTCGAATCGAGAAGAGTATCTCCACCATCAACAAAGCCATCACCATTGTCATCTATATATAATTCAATGATGACTCCCCCAATGCCTGAGTCATCTGTACCAATAGTATCATCATTGCTGAGATCATTATCATCGAAGACTTGACCGCTAATACTATGAAGATTGCTGGTGCTACTATCGAGGAAATCTTGAGCAGTGACATCAGTGCCACTCAAAGTCACGGCAATTTGATTATCATTAATTCCTTCTACATCGGCGGTGCTGCCCAAACCATCGGGGTCAGTTTCCACTACTACATAGTTGCCATCGGCGAGGTTAGCAAAGCTGTAATTGCCTCCACCACTGGTGGTAGTAGTGGCAATTAACTCTCCGTCGCTGGGGTCTCCATCACCATTGGGGTCACTGAAGAGTTGGATTGTGACATTATCAATTCCAGTTTCAGTGTCATTAACTCCATTAGCGTTGACATCATCAATTACTTGTCCGCTAATACTGGCA